>NZ_PTFE01000088.1:0-33553 GCF_002936975.1 Bradyrhizobium sp. AC87j1 | reverse complement strand
CGGCAAACCGGCCAAGCTCGCCCTCATTGCCGTTGCCAGGAAGCTGCTAACGGTCCTTAACGCTATGATGCGCGACAGGAAACCGTACCTGAAGGCCGGCCCCCAATAACAGTTGCCGGCTCTGCGCAGCAGCGCAAGAGCGCTGCGGCGCGTCCGGGACACGAGGGCGATTGCCAGAGCCAGCATGATCGGCGTAACCAGCGGCATGGTTCAGTCCCCCCAAACCCCGCCCGCCTTGTTCGATCGCGCCTTGCTGCATGCACGGCAGCGGCGAGCGCAGGCGAAGGGCGAGGTCACCTTCCTGCTTGATCGTGTCGCGGAGGATATGTCCGACCGGCTGGCTGCGGTGATGCGCGAGTTTCATGCGCCGGCCGATCTCTGGACGCCCGGCGAGGGGCTCGTCGATTTGCGTGGGCGGCGGCCGTCGCTCCAACGCATCGCGCTCGGCGAAGCTGGCGAGGAAAAGCTGCCCTTCGCGCCCGAAAGCCTTGATCTCGTCGTCTCCGCGCTGGCGCTGCAATTCGTCAACGACCTGCCGGGCGTGCTCGCACAAATCCGTCGTGCGCTGAAGCCCGACGGCCTGCTGCTCGCCGCGATGATCGGCGGCGACAGCCTGACCGAGCTGCGCCAGGCCTTTGCCGCCGCGGAAGCCGAATGCGAGGGCGGCGTTTCGCCGCGCGTGGCGCCGTTCGCGGATCTGCGCGACATCGGCGCGCTGCTGCAGCGGGCGGGCTTTGCGCTGCCGGTGACCGACGTCGACCGCGTCGTGGTGCGCTATTCCAACGCATTCGCGCTGATGCAGGATCTCCGGCGCATGGGCGCGGCCAATGTGCTGATCGAGCGGCGGCGAACACCGAGCCGGCGCGCGACGCTACTGCGGATGGCCGAGATCTACACTGAGCGCTTTGCCGATGCCGACGGCCGCATCCGTGCGACCTTCGACATCATCTGGCTCTCCGGCTGGGCCCCGCATGCGAGCCAGCAGCAGCCGCTGAAGCCGGGATCGGCGAAAGCGAGCCTGGCGGAGGCGGTGAAGAAGGCGGGGAAAGAGTGATGCGTGTCCCGGACGCGCTGCAGCGTGAAACGCTGCTGCGCAGAGCCGGGACCCAGCTCCGCGGCAAGCGTGGGCCCCGGCTCTGCAGCGCATCGCTGAAGGAGCGCTGCGCTGCATCCGGGGCACAGCGCATCTCACATCAGCAGATCAATCAAATGCGGGATCAGCGGAATGTCCGCGGGCGGCATCGGGTAGTCGCGCAGCTTGTTGGCACGGACCCAGGCCAGGGTCTGGCCTTCGCGTGGCGTCACCTGTCCCTCCCAGCGCCGGCAGATATAGAGCGGCATCAGGAGGTGGAAGGTCTCGTAGCCGTAGCTCGCGAAGGTCAGCGGGGCCAGGCACGGCTCGGCGACGGTGATGCCGAGCTCCTCGTGCAGCTCGCGGATCAGGCTCTGCTCCGGCCGCTCGCCTGGCTCGAGCTTGCCGCCGGGAAACTCCCAGAGGCCGGCCAGCGTCTTGCCCGCGGGGCGCTGCGCGATCAGGACGCGCTTGTCGGCGTCGATCAGCGCGCAAGCCACAACCAGTGTCAGTTTCAGATCGGCCATACGTGATGTCGCTCGCTGAAGATCATCCGCAACGGTTTATTAACCCTTTGCGCCCCGTGTTTCCGAGATTCCCATAAGTCATATTTAATCGACGGTTCCTAGAGTGGAAACGCTTAAACCACTCCGGGCCCAAGCCATGCGCGCTGCGCTTTCCACCATCATCCGCCGGTTCGTCCAAGACCGGCGCGGCAATATCGCGGTGATCTTCGCGCTCGCCTGCGTCCCGTTGATCACAGCGGTCGGCTGCGCGGTCGACTACTCGCGCGCGACGCAGACCCGGGCCAAGCTTCAGGCCGCGGCCGATGCTGCCAGCGTCGGCTCGATCGCCAAGGCCTCGCCGGCCTTCAAGGCCGCCGGTACCATGACGTCGGATGGCTCGATTTCCGTCGGCGTCACCGACGCCCAGAACATCTTCGACGCCAATCGCGCCAATCAGACCGGCTACACTCTCAACAGCGTCACGCCGACCGTGGTCAAAACCGGATCGACCGTGACCTCGACCGTTGCGTTCAACGCCACCATGAACACCATGTTTCTCGGCCTGATCGGCAAGTCCGCGCTGACGCTGAGCGGTACGTCGAAAGCGACGGCCAGCATGCCGCTCTATATCGATTTCTACCTGCTGCTGGACAATTCGCCGTCGATGGGTGTCGGCGCCACGCCGACCGACGTGCAGACGATGGTCAACAACACATCGGACAAGTGCGCTTTCGCCTGCCACGACCTCAAGGATAAGAACAATTACTACGACCTTGCCAAGAAGCTTGGCGTGACCACCCGGATCGACGTGCTTCGGACCGCAACGCAGTCGTTGATGGATACGGCGAGTGCGACCCAGACCTATTCAAACCAGTTCAGAATGGCGATCTACGATTTCGGCGGCTCCGCAAGCACGCTCGGCCTGCGCAATCTGTTTTCGTTGTCGGGCTCTCTCTCCAGCGCCAAATCGGCGGCGGGTAATATCGACCTGATGTCGGTGAACGGTCAGAACGAGAATAACGACCAAGACACGGCATTCACCGCGATATTCCCTGCGATCAACGGCGAGATCAGCTCCCCCGGAACCGGCACGTCCTCCAGCCCGCTCAAATATCTGTTCTTCGTCTCCGACGGGGTCGCTGACGAGAGCAACACCGGATGCCTGAAACCGCTCTCCGGCACCACGCGGTGCCAATCGCCGCTCAATGCTGCGCTCTGCAAGACGATGAAGGACCGGGGCGTCAAGATTGCCGTGCTGTACACAACGTACCTCGCGCTGCCCACCAACAGCTGGTACATGAAATGGATCGCTCCGTTCAATACCGGCCCCTACGGGCCGTCGCCGAACAGCGAGATCGCGCAGAACATGCAGAGCTGCGCCTCGTCCGGGCTCTATTTCGAGGTGAGCCCGACGCAAGGCATCTCGGACGCCATGAATGCGCTGTTCAAGAAAGCGGTCGCGGACGCGCGGATTTCAGGGTGATTTGAAGCACGGCTCTCGCGCTCTCTTACCGTCACCCTGAGGTGGCCGCTCCTTCAGCGGCCCTCGAAGGGCGACGGCCCAGCTCTCTCCACGCGGCTGTAGCGGTGGCCGTGCATCCTTCGAGGCTCCCGATGGGGCGCTTCGCGCCCCATCCCTCGCACCTCAGGATGACGGTCTGAGAGTAGCGGAAACTACGACCTGTAATCGCCGTTGATCGCGACATATTCCTTGGTGAGATCGCAGGTCAGCACCCGGTCGCGGCCCTTGCCGAGGCCGAGCGAGACCTTGATCGCGATCTCCGGGGCCTTCATCGCTTCCGAGACCTGCGCCTCGTCATAGTCAGGATCGCGCGCGCCGCTCTTGGCGACGCGGATGCCGTTGAAGGAGATCGAGAGCTTGTCGCGATCGGCCGGCTCGCCGGCCTTGCCGACTGCCATCACGACGCGGCCCCAATTGGCGTCCTCGCCGGCGATCGCGGTCTTGACCAGCGGCGAGTTGGCGATCGACATCGCGATCTTGCGCGCGGAGGCCTTGGTCTTGGCGCCCTCGACGGTGATCTCGACCAGCTTGCGCGCGCCTTCGCCGTCCCGGGCCACTTGTTCAGAAAGATTGGCGAGCACCTGGTTGAAGGCTTTGACGAAGGCCTTCAGGCGCGGATCGCTGGCGCGGCTGATCTTCGGTGCGCCGTGCTCGGCGGCAGCGCCGGTGGCGAAGGCCAGCAGCGTGTCCGACGTGGACGTGTCGCCGTCGATAGTCACCGCGTTGAAGGTGTCCTCGACGCCGCTCTTGAGCAGCGCCTGCAAGGCCGCGGGCGCGATCGGTGCGTCGGTGAAGATGAAGGACAGCATCGTCGCCATGTCGGGGGCGATCATGCCGGCGCCCTTGGCCATGCCGTTGATGGTGACCCTGGCCTTGCCGAGCTTAACGGTCGCGGTCGCGACCTTCGGGAAGGTGTCGGTGGTCATGATCGCCTTGGCCGCAGCGAGGTAGTCGCCGGGCTCGGCGGCTTCAGCCAATCGGCCCAGCACGCCGTCGAACTTGGTCGCGTCCAGCGGCTCGCCGATCACGCCGGTCGAGGCCAGGAAGATTTCGCCCTCGCTGCATCCGACCGCCTTGGCCGCGATCTTGGCCGTCAGCGCCGTGGAGGTGCGGCCGGTCTTGCCGGTGAAGGCATTGGCGTTGCCGGAATTGACCACCAGCGCGCGCGCCTTGCCGCCCTTCAGCTTGGCGCGGCACCATTCCACCGGTGCGGAGGGGCACTTCGATTTGGTGAAGACGCCGGCGACCGCGGTGCCCTTGTCCATCACCGCCAGCAGCACGTCGGTGCGGTTCTTGTAGCGGATGCCGGCTTCGGCCGTCGCAAGACGAATGCCCGCAATGGTGGGCATGTCGGGAACTGTTTTCGGGGCGAGCGGGGAGACGGTGGAGGACATCGTGGGGCGCCTTGGTGGGATCTGAATATGCAGATGCCCGGCCCCTCTGTGCGAAGACGCGCTTCGCGCTTGGGGCCGGGCATCACAAAGGCTTAGATACGCTTCACGTCACCGAAGTGACAGCGAATTCTTACTTCTTTGCAGGGGGCGCCATCTTGCTGTCGGAGGGCTTGGCTGCGTCCGCCGGCTTGGCGTCCGCCGCCGGCTGGTCCAGCCGCTCGACCTTGGCTTCGGTACGCAGCTTGGCGACGTAGTCGGCCTGGGCCTTGCGGGTGACGTACTGCTCGATCTGGGCCTTGACCTGCTCGAAGTCCGGCGCCTTGCGGTTGCGCTTTTCCTCGACCTTGATGACGTGCCAGCCGAACTGCGACTTCACGGGGTCGGAGATCTTGCCGGGCTCGAGCGCGAAGGCGATCGCCGAGAATTCCGGCACCATCTGCTCCTTGGTGAAGAAGCCGAGATCGCCGCCGTCGGCCGAGCCCGGATCCTTGGACTTCTTCTTGGCCAGCTCGGCGAAATCGGCGCCCTTGTCGAGCTCGGCCTTCACCGCCTTGGCCTCGTCCTCGGTCTCGACCAGGATGTGGCGGGCGCGCACTTCCTGCTCGCCGGTGATCTGCTTGGAGGCCTCTTCATAGACCTTCTTCATGGCGTCGGGGGTGGTGGCGGCCTTGCCCTCGCCGGCGAGCAGGCTGTCCATCAGAAGCCGGTTGCGGGCGAATGCCAGGCGCTTCTTGAATTCCTCGCTATCGGCAACCTTCTTGTCCTCGGCAGCCTTGCTGACGATTTTCATGTCGATCAGGAAGGACAGGACGTTCTCGTCCTTGGTCGCCGGGTCCATCTGGGCGAGGCTCGGCCCGAGCTCCTCCTCGGCCATGGCGACGTCGCTCTTCTTGATTTCCGCGCCATTGACCTTCGCCAGCACCGGATCGTCGGCGGCCCGGAGCGGGCCTGCGAACGCCAGGGACAGCGCCAGAGCGAGGCTGCCAGCCAGGGCGGACGCACTGCGGAAACGCTGGCCGGTGGTTACCGGGAACGAGGTGGTCATGGAAAATCCTTATGTTGAAGCAGGGGGCTGCTCGAGCGGGGCGGACACTCGCCCAATACAGGGGGGCTTGGCAACGCGAAAAGTCTGTCAAAATGATGAATTAGCCGCAATGCGCCCGCCGTTGACAAGCCCCTGACCGGGCCATATCTCTGCCCGGTCGCGACCATGGCGATGGCGTTTATTTTGCTGCGTTTTTGGCCGTTGAACCCAGACTTGCCCAATTCCCACCCATATGGCGGATGACCCCCGCAGTCCGGGCTCTGATGCCACGAGGCGTCACGGTGAGTTGATAGGCAGGCGGGTGACAACTTCTTGGCTGCAACGCGGTTGAATCGCGAACACAGGAACTAGGCATGATCGGCGCGCTCGCCCGCAAGTTTTTCGGCTCCGCCAACGACCGGCGGGTGAAGGGATATCAGTCCCGCGTCAACGCGATCAACGCGCTGGAAGGAGAAGTCTCGAAGCTCTCCGACGAGGCGCTCAAGGCCCGCACCGCCGACTTCAAGAAGCAGCTCGCCGAGGGCAAGACGCTGGACGACCTGCTGGTCCCCGCCTTCGCCACCGTGCGCGAGGCCGCCAAGCGCACGCTCGGCCAGCGTCATTTCGACGTCCAGCTGATCGGCGGCATGGTGCTGCACGAGGGCGACATCGCCGAGATGAAGACCGGCGAAGGCAAGACGCTGGTCGCGACCCTCGCGGTCTACCTCAACGCGCTCGCCGGCAAGGGCGTCCACGTCGTCACCGTCAACGACTACCTCGCCCGCCGCGACTCCAGCTGGATGGGCCAGATCTACGGCTTCCTCGGCATGACCACCGGCGTGATCGTGCACGGCCTCGACGATGCCGAGCGCAAGGCGGCCTATGCCTGCGACATCACCTACGGCACCAACAACGAATACGGCTTCGACTATCTGCGCGACAACATGAAGTACCGGCTCGAGGACATGGTCCAGCGCCCGCACTTCTTCGCCATCGTCGACGAGGTCGATTCCATCCTGATCGATGAAGCGCGCACGCCGCTGATCATCTCCGGTCCGCTCGACGACCGCTCCGATTTCTACAACACCATCGACGGCTTCCTGCCCAAGCTCGACAAGACCGACTACGAGGTCGACGAGAAGCAGCGCACGGTGACGCTGACCGAAGCCGGCATGGAGAAGATCGAGACCCTGCTGCGCGATGCCGGCCAGCTCAAGGGCGAGTCGCTCTACGACGTCGAGAACGTCTCCGTCGTGCACCACATCAACCAGGCGCTGCGCGCCCACACGCTGTTCACGCGCGACAAGGACTACATCGTCCGCGACGACGAGGTCGTCATCATCGACGAGTTCACCGGACGCATGATGCAGGGCCGCCGCTATTCCGAGGGTCTGCACCAGGCGCTGGAGGCCAAGGAGCACGTGCAGGTTCAGCCGGAAAACCAGACCCTGGCCTCGATCACCTTCCAGAACTATTTCCGGATGTACGAGAAACTCGCCGGCATGACCGGCACGGCGTTGACCGAAGCCGACGAGCTCTTCGACATCTACAAGCTCGAAGTCGTTGAGATCCCGACCAACGTGCCGATCGGCCGCCTCGACGAGGACGACGAGGTTTATCGCACCCACAAGGAAAAATACGCGGCCATCCTCGCCGAGATCGAGCGGGCCAATTCGCGGCTCCAGCCGGTGCTGGTCGGCACGGCGTCGATCGAGAAGTCGGAAGTGCTGGCCGAGTTTCTGAAGCAGAACGGCTACAAGCAGATCGATTTCGGCAAGGAGAACGCGCTCGACAAGCTTTACGCTGCCGCCCGCGCCGGCAAGCCGGCGAAACTGTTCGCGGTGCTGAATGCGCGCTTCCACGAGCAGGAAGCCTATATCGTCGCGGAAGCCGGCGTCCCCGGCGCGATCACGATCGCGACCAACATGGCCGGCCGCGGTACCGATATCAAGCTCGGCGGCTCGCTCGAGATGCGCATCCCGAAGGAAACCGCGGGCATCGAGGACGAGGCCGAGAAGGCCAGGAAGATCGAGCAGATCAAGGCCGACGTCGAGCGCTTCCGCGAGATCGTGCTGAAGGCGGAAGAGACCGTCGAGATCGAACCTGCGAAGGGCAACAAGCCGGCCAAGACCGTGACCAAGCCCGGCGGCCTCTACATCATGGGCTCCGAGCGCCACGAATCCCGCCGTATCGACAACCAACTGCGCGGCCGCTCCGGCCGTCAGGGCGATCCCGGCCGCTCGAAATTCTTCCTGTCGCTGGAAGACGATCTGATGCGCATCTTCGGCTCGGATCGCCTCGACAGCATGCTCCAGCGTCTCGGCCTGCAAGAGGGCGAGGCGATCATCCATCCCTGGATCAACAAGGCTCTGGAGAAGGCGCAGCAGAAGGTCGAGGCGCGCAACTTCGACATCCGCAAGAACCTCTTGAAGTTCGACAACGTCCAGAACGACCAGCGCAAGGTCATCTTCGACCAGCGCGTCGACCTGATGAAGGACGAGAGCGTCGCCGAGACCGTGACCGACATGCGTCACGCCTTCATCGACGACCTCGTCGCCAAGCACGTGCCCGAGCATGCCTATGCCGAGCAGTGGGACGTCGCCGGGCTGAAGGACGAATTGAAGCGCGTGCTCGATCTCGACCTGCCGGTCGACGAATGGGCCAAGGAAGAGGGCATCGCCGACGAGGAGCTGCTGACGCGCATCGAGACCAAGGCCGACGAGCACATGGCGGCCAAGGTGGCGCAATGGGGTCCCGACGTGATGCGTTACGTCGAGAAGACCATTCTGCTGCAGACGCTCGACCATCTCTGGCGCGAGCATCTGATCATGCTCGACCATCTGCGCCAGGTCATCGGCCTGCGCGGTTACGGCCAGCGCGATCCCCTGCAGGAGTACAAGACCGAAGCCTTCAATCTCTTCCAGGAGATGAGTGCGCATCTGCGCGAGGCCGTCACGGCGCAGCTGATGCGTGTCGAGATCGTCCCGCCGGAGCAGGAGGCGCCCGTGCTGCCGCCGATGGAGGCGCACAAGTTCGATCCGAACACCGGCGAGGACGAAATGGCGCTCGCCAGCGTCACGCTCGGCGCTCAGGCCAGCGATGCAGCGTTGCGCGACCCCAAGAACCCGGCATCCTGGGGCAAGGTCGGCCGCAACGAGGACTGCCCCTGCGGCTCAGGCAAGAAGTACAAGCATTGCCACGGGCGGTATGCTTGATCGATGATCTCAATACCCAGCGAACTCGCGGTGCTGTATTGGCCTACGAGTTCGCGAGGGGTTGAAATGCTTCCGATCCATATGGTGCCTGCTGATCTTTAGGTGCATCACGAATGGTAGGCGCACGCCATTGAGGATGGCTGGCTTACATTTGTCAGGCGGTCTGGCATCCGTCACGCGCGGCTGAGCACGCTTTGGCCACTTGGCAACCGGCCCCGATGCCGAGCGAACAGGTGAGAAGCATCGCTCTGTTGCATGCGCGTGGCCTGCGGCGCCTGTTCCTGTGATCACTTCCGAGTGCTGTTGCTGCAGATTGTCGGCGGCCACTCGCTCCCCCGGCCGCGCAGCTGAAGCCCGAAAGCCGATCGTCAAAGCGCGGCATCGTGTCTCGGAGAACACCTGCGGGTAGACCATCCAATCTTTTGCCACTGCTCATTGTGATCTGGATCACCTCTACTGAGCTCAATCCGTGTTTTGATTGAATCACAATATGCGGCCCGAAAATTGGGAGCCAGACAATGTCCAAACGCGCGCTGCCAACCACCTTTTGTGTTCTTGCCCTGAGTTTCTACGCTTGCGGTTCCGCCCCTGCGAGCCAAGTGGGCGGATGGTGGGGCGGAACATGGTCGTGCAACATAGACGGCCGGTCGGCCCGGATGAAATGGGCCGCCGTTGATGACAGTCAGACAAGCTGCAGCGGCGGCACTTGCACCAGCAGCTCGGGAGCACGCTGGGCAGGCAACTTCTCAGATAATGGCTCGCGATGGGTGAAGTTAACAAATCCACGCAGCGGAACGCAGGGCGGCGTATACTTCAACCATGCCGACGGCAATAAATGGTATTTAGCTAAACCGGTCAGCAACAAGGCCGCGGGCTGGACGACATGGAACGGCCAACGCTATCCCCTCTCGTGCTGGCGATGATGCAATTATGCGACGCCTGCTCATTCTCCGCCTGGACTCAAGGGCGAGCCTTGAGAATTGAATAAGGCCCGGGTGCGCGCTCTGAGCGCCACCAAGCCGGCGTGACCAGCGCGCGTGCTTTTCTCTCTCCATGCATTGAATGGCAGACGAGTGTGTCGGCTCCGCAAGGCGCCCACGCTCCAATTCACGAGGTCTAATTCGAGCTATCGATCAAGCTCTCCAGCAGCCGCTTCAATTCACTCGTCGACTTGTCACCGTAGCTCTCCAGGATGTGCTCCTCCTGGTCGACCGCGAGCGAGTTGAGCTTCTTGCACAGCACCTTGCCGCGGTCGGAGATGAACATCAGGACCTTGCGGCGGTCGCCCGGGTCTTGCACGCGATAGACCAGCGTGTCGGAGACCATGCGGTCGATCATCTTGGTCAGCGTCGGATGGTTGAGCAGCACGGCGCCCGCAAGCTCGCCCATCGAATGGCCGTTGCCATCCGACAGCACCTTGAGGATGCGCCACTGCTCGACCGGGACGCCTTCCTTGCTCAACCTCAGTTCGAGCTGCCGGTTGATCTCCCGGTTGGCTTGCGCGAGCAGGTAGGCGAGGTGTTCGGTGATCGGGGTGTTTTCTTTCGACGGTTTTGCCACGGCTAAGACTTCGTCTTGACCCAATTGAGTGAATGTCTTGCAATCAATGCTGCATCTATATGCACTTCAATTCTTGAATATTCAATATTTTCAAAATAGGATCATTGCACAACAAAAGGGCGGAAGCCGCGGCCGCCTGCTCAATGTGCTTTCAGGTCTGGTGCCAGACAGGAGTTGGCGTGCGCGCGACGGTAAACTTCCCGGCTCATGGCGGTCCGGCGTTGCCACCGTCTTTGCTGTTCAGGAATCTGTCGTCCGCGGCAGCGGATTTCGACCTGTCGCCATTTGACATCCACATCATGAAACGCCGCGGCGCCCGCAACAAGCTGCGCATCGGCAATTTCCTCACTTTCACCGGCTCGCCCGGAATCTGGGGCCCGACCTCCACCAACAGCGCCATGCTGGCGGTCGCCGAGATCAACAAGCGCGGCGGCATATTGGGGCGCGAGCTCGAGCTCTCGATCTACGATTCCGGCGGCCCGATCGAAGACGTCGTGCAACGCGCCGAGCAGGCGATCGCCTTCGACGAGGTCGACCTGATCATGGGCTCGCATATCAGCGCCGTCCGTGTTGCCCTGCGCAAGGTCACCGGCAACCGCATCCCCTACATCTACACTCCCGTCTATGAAGGCGGCGAACGCACGCCGGGCGTGATGGCGATCGGCGAGACGCCGCGCTGGCAGAGCCGGCCGTCGATCCACTGGCTCGCGGACGTCAAGAAGGCGGCGCGCTGGTACCTGATCGGCAGCGACTATGTCTGGCCCTGGCAGTCGCATCGCGCGGTGAAGCGCTACATCAAGGAGGCCGGCGGCCAGGTCGTCGGCGAGGAATTCGTCCCGGTCGGCGAGGACAATCACGAGCCGCATCTGGCACGCATCCGCGCCGCCAAGCCCGATGTCGTGCTGATCTCGCTGATCGGCACCGACAGCATCACCTTCAACCGCGCCTTCGCGGAAGCCGGCCTTGCGACGTCGACGCTGCGGCTTGCCGGCGCGATGGACGAGACCGTGCTGCTCGGCATCGGCGCCGACAACACCGAGAATTTGTTCTGCGCCTCCGGCTATTTCAACTGCATGGCCTCGCGTGCCAATGACGAGTTCCTCAGTGGCTACCAGGCCATGTTCGGCCCGCACGCGCCGCCGGTCGGCTCGGTCGGCCAGTCGAATTATGAGGGATTGCGGTTCCTGGAGTCGGTGGCCAACCGTGCCGGCTCGCTGGCCTTTCGTCCGCTGCTGAAGGCCGCACGCAACACCGTTTACTCGGCGGGCCGCGGTCCCGTGGTTCTTCGCGACGGGCGCGCCGAGATGCCGATGTACCTCGCTGAAGCCGACGGTCTCGACTTCAAGATCATCAAGACGCTTTGAGAGGCGGCTGTTGATACGTCGCAGCGGCTTTGCGAAATAATACTTGAAAAGGAAAATATTTCCGTCTGTAATATCGACGCCGAACGGGCCGCGCTTGTGCAAGCGCGACCGCGAGACTCCGTCCAACGCCAGGGATCAAGAAGCCTCAGAGGAGAGCGCCGTGACAGTTGTCCTTCCCACCCCCGCCCAACTTCGAAGTGTCGCCGAGCAATGCGGCCTTTCGCTCACCGATGACGACGTCACCTCGTTCCGTGGCCTGATGCAGGGCTCGATCGAGGCCTACAATCTCGTCGCCGCGATGCCGGACGAACTGCCCGAGGTGAAATATCCGCGCACCCCGGGCTATCGCCCCTCGGCTGAAGAGAACCCGCGCAATGCCTGGTATCGCAAGTCGACCGTGAAGGGCGCCGCCAGCGGCAAGCTCAAGGGCAAGACCGTCGCGCTGAAGGACAACATCATGCTGGCCGGCGTTCCCATGACCAATGGTTCGTCGACGCTGGAAGGCTATGTGCCCGATTTCGACGCCACCATCGTCACGCGCATGCTGGATGCCGGCGCCGAGATCGCCGGCAAGGTGCATTGCGAGCACTTCTGCCTGTCCGGCGGCAGCCACACCGGCTCCTACGGGCCGGTGCATAATCCGCACAAGATGGGCTACTCGGCCGGCGGGTCGTCGTCGGGCTCGGGCGTCGTGGTCTCGCTGGGCGAGGTCGACATGGCGATCGGCGGCGATCAGGGCGGCTCGATCCGCATGCCCGCCTCGTTCTGCGGCATCTACGGCATGAAGCCGACCTGGGGTCTCGTGCCCTACACCGGGATCATGCCGATCGAGATCTATGTCGACCATACCGGGCCGATGACGGCGACGGTCGCCGACAACGCGCTGCTGCTCGAAGTGCTCGCCGGCGACGACGGCTACGATCCGCGCATCAAGTCCCCGAAGGTCGAGGAATACACCAAGGCGCTCGGCCAAGGCGTCAAGGGCATGAAGATCGGCATCGTCAAGGAGGGCTTTGAGCAGCCGACGGCCGAGGCCGCGGTGAATGAAAGCGTGCGCGAAGCGGCAAAGCGCTTCAAGGATCTCGGCGCGACCGTCGAGACGGTGTCGATCCCGATGCATCTCCTGGGCGGCGCGATCTGGACCCCGATCGGCACCGAAGGCCTGACCCAGACCATGATGTTCGGCGACGGCTACGGCCTGTCCCGCGGCGATCTCTATTCGACCTCGCTGATGGATTTCCATCGCGGCTGGCGCCGCCAGGCCGATTCGCTGTCGGAGACCACGAAATTGTTCATGATGCTCGGCACCTACATCAACAACAATTTCGGTCCACGCTTCTACGGCAAGGCGCTCAACATCTCGCGCCGGCTGACCGCGGCCTACGATAAGGCGTTCGGGGACTACGATCTGCTGCTGATGCCGACCACGCCGATGAAGGCGACCAAGCTGCCGGAGCCCAATGCCAGCCGCGAGGAATACGTCGCCCGCGCGCTGGAGATGATCTCCAACACCGCGCCGTTCGACATCACCCATCATCCCGCGATGTCGCTGCCCTGCGGCATGGTCGATGGCCTGCCCGTCGGGCTGATGCTGGCCGGCCGGATGTTCGAGGAATCCACCATCTACCGCGCCGCGCACGCCTTCGAGCAGATCGGCGACTGGAAGAAGATGTGAGGCACTGATGCAGCTCGACGGAAACGCCACGCATGGCTAACGCGTTCGTCGCAGCGTTCGAGATCCTGAGCTTTGGCGCGATCATCGTCCTGATCGTGCTGGGGCTCGGGATCATCGCCAGCATGATGGGCATCTTCAACTTCGCGCAGGGCGAGTTCGTCCTGCTCGGGGCCTACATCACCTATCTCGCCTACGCCAAGGGCCTGCCGATCTGGGCCGGCATGGTCGCGGCGCCTTTCGTGGTCGGCGCGCTCGGCTTCGTGCTGGAGGCGCTGATCATCCGGAGATTCTACGCCGCGCCGATCGTCGCCATGCTCGGCACCTACGCGCTAGGCCTGATCATCCGCGAATCCGTGCGCGGCCTGATCGGCGGCTTTTATCTCACCGTGCCCGAGCCGATCGGCGGTTCGATCGATATCGGCGCCATGCACATCTCGGCCTGGCGCTTCACCATCATCGTCATCACGCTCCTGGTGATGGCCGGCTGCTATCTCCTGCTATCCCGCACCAACTTTGGTCTGCGCATGCGCGCCACGCTCGAGAATCCATCGCTGGCGCGCGCCTCGGGCATTTCCACGCCCCTGATGTACGGCGCCACCTTCGCGTTCGGCTCCGCGCTCGCCGGTCTCGCCGGAGCGCTGATCGTGCCGGTGTTCAGCCTCTACGCCGACCTCGGCCTGCGTTTCCTGATCCAGGGTTTCGTCGCGGTCATGGTCGGCGGTGTCGGCTCCTTCATCGGGCCGGTCGCGGGGGCCGGCGTCATCGGCACGCTCAGCGCTGCGCTGCCCTGGGTGATGGCGCCCGTCGTCGCCGACGTGCTCGTCTTCGTCCTTGCCATTGTCTTCATCAAATTCCGCCCACAGGGCCTCATCGCTGGAAAAGGGGTTTAGTCATGTTCGATCGCACTCAGCTCTCACGTCGCCGCTTCCTCTCCAATTTCGCCTTTGCCTCCGGCGCGGTCGCAACCGGGGTCGGCAGCTGGGTGATCCCGGCGCCTTGGGCCAATGCCGCCGAAGCACCGATCAAGGTCGGCATCGCCACCGATCTCACCGGCCCGATCGCCTATGCCGGCAATGCCGACGCCAACGTCGCCAAGATGGTGATCAAGGAGATCAACGCCGCCGGCGGTCTGCTCGGCCGTCCGCTCGAGCTCTACATCGAGGACACCGCTTCCAATGAATCCGTCGCCGTCGGCAATGTCCGCAAGCTGATCCAGCGCGACAAGGTCGACATGGTGCTCGGCGGCATCACCTCCTCGATGCGCAACGCGATCAAGGACCCCATCGTGGCCCGCGGCAAAACGCTCTACATCTATCCGCAGCTCTACGAGGGCAAGGAGTGCACGCCCTATCTGTTCTGCACCGGTCCGACGCCGGCGCAGCAATGCGACGAGTTCATTCCCTGGCTGATCAAGAACGGCGGCAAGAAATTCGCGCTGCCCAGCGCCAATTATGTCTGGCCGCACACGCTCAATGTCTACGCCCGCAAGGTGATCGAGGCGAATGGCGGCGAGGTCGTGTTCGAGGAATACTACCCGCTCGACCAGGTCGATTTCTCCGCGACCGTCAACCGCATCATCTCCAACAAGGTCGACGTGGTCTTCAACACCGTCATCCCGCCGGGCGTCGGCCCGTTCTTCAAGCAGCTCTATGAAGCCGGCTTCCTCAAGAACGGCGGACGGCTCGCCTGCGTCTACTATGACGAGAACACGCTCAACATCAATCAGGCCGCGGAGATCGAGGGACTCGCCAGCTGCCTCGATTACTTCAAGGTGCTGACCAAGGAGAACCCGTTCGACGCCAAAATCCAGGCGGCCTACGAGAAGGATTTCCCCGGCAACTTCCTGTTCGCCGCCGGCAGTGCGGCGACCGGCACCTATCGCGGCCTGAAGCTGTGGGAGGCCGCGGTGAAGGAGGCCGGCAAGGTCGACCGCGAGTCTGTTGCCGCCGCGCTCGACCACGCCAAGATCGCCGAAGGTCCGGGCGGGCCTGCCGAGATGGTGCCGGGCAAGCGGCACTGCAAGATGAAGATGTACACCGCGGTCGCCAAAGGCGGAAACTACGAGATCGTCGGGCGCAGCAACGGCCTCGTCGATCCCAAGGAATGCTGAGTTGGAATGCTGAAGTCGATGGGCGCAGTGAAACGGGCGATCCCCGCCGAGATCGGCGGGGAGGCGGACGTCGTCATGGATAGCGGCGGGACGGCGAAGCGAGCGTCGGCGCGAAAGGTGCTGCCGATCGTCGAGGGCGTCGTGCTGGTCGCGGCGCTGCTCGCGCCGCTGCTGCTGCAGGACTATCTCACGGTGTTCGCGACGCGCGTGATCATCCTCGCGCTGTTCGCGCTGTCGTTCGATCTGGTCTGGGGCTATGCCGGCATCATGAGCTTCGGCCAGGCCCTGTTCTTCGGCTCGGCCGGCTATGGCGTGGCGCTGCTCGCGCGCGACCTCGATATCACCAACATTTTCCTGGTGCTGCCGGCGGGCACCATCATCGGCCTCACCTTCGCGCTGCTGCTCGGCGGCTTCCTGCTGCTGGGCCGGCACCCTTCCAGCGTGATCTTCGTCTCGCTCGGTACGCTGACCGGCTCCTACGCCGCCGATCGTCTCGCGCGCGGCTGGTATTATCTCGGCGGCCAGAACGGCATCCCCTCGATCGCGCCGATGTCGCTCGGGACTTACGAGTTCACGGAAGGGCCGGCCTTCTATTATCTCGTGCTCGGCATCCTCGTCGTGGTCTATCTGCTCTGCCGCTTCCTGGTGCGCTCGCAGTTCGGCCTTGCGCTCGCCGGCCTGCGCGAGAACGAGCAGCGCATCGCCTTCTTCGGCTACAAGGCGCAGCATCTGAAGGCGATCATCTTCACCATCGGTGGCGGCGTTGCCGGGCTTGCCGGCAGCCTCTATGCCTTCCACGAAGGCTTCGTCTGGCCCAACATGGTCGGCGTCGTCGTCTCGACGCAAGTGGTGCTCTATGTGCTGTTCGGCGGCTCCGGCACGCTGATCGGCGCCGTTATCGGGGCCGTCATCGTTGAGGGCGTCAGCTTCTGGCTCTCGGACAATTATCGCGATATCTGGCCGATCATACTGGGCTTGTTGCTGCTGCTCGTCATCCTGTTCCGCCCGCTTGGCCTGATCAGCTTCGTGCTTGGGGAGCGCGAGCGGGTCGGCAGCTTCGGTGCCAGGGCCAAGGAGAGCGTCAAGGAGAATCGCGATGCTCCTTGAGGCCGCCGGCATCACGAAAATCTTCGGCAAGCTCACCGCGCTCGACGGCGCCGCGCTCACCGTCGGTGCCAACGAATTCCACGGCCTGATCGGCCCGAACGGCTCCGGCAAGAGCACGCTGATGAAGTGCATCGCCGGCGCCGAGGTGCCGACGCAGGGCAAGGTGTCGTTCGTCAATACCGACATCACCGCGTTCACTCCGACCGAGCGCGCCCGTGCCGGCATGAGCCTGAAATTCCAGATCACCAGCGTGCTGCCGTCGCTGACGTTGTACGACAACATCCTGCTCGCGCTGCAGGCGCAGTCCTCGCTCGTCGACCTCGTATTCTCGCGCACCCGAGGCGCGCTGCACGATCAGGTCATGACCATGCTGACGCAGTTCCGCCTCGCGAATCGCGCCTTCGAGGCCGCAGCGGCGCTGTCGCACGGCCAGCAGCAATGGCTGGAGATCGCGATGGCGCTCGCCGGCAAGCCGAAATTGCTGCTGCTCGACGAGCCGACCGGCGGCATGAGTCTCGAGGAACGCCGCGTCACCGGCGAACTGCTGCAGCCGATCAAGCAGCATTGCTCGCTCGTCATCGTCGAGCACGACCTCGATTTCATCCGCGACATCTGCGATCGCCTCACCGTGCTCGACCAGGGCAGGGTGCTGGCGTCAGGCACGGTGTCCGAGATCCAGGCCAACAAGGCCGTTCAGGAGATTTATCTGCGCCGTGCCTGAATTTTTGGACATCAGACATCTCGACGCCGGCTATGGCCGCAGCCAGGTGCTGTTCGACGTCACCCTCGGCATTCCCTGGCGCGGCGGCGTCGCCGTGCTCGGGCGCAACGGCGCCGGCAAGACCACGCTGATGAAGACCATCGTCGGCGAGTTGCCGGCGTGGAAGGGCGAGGTCGCCTTCGACGGCCGCGACATCAGCCGCCGTGCCACCCAGGAGCGCGTGCGCGCCGGCATCGGCTATGTGCCGCAGGAGCATTCGGTGTTCGCGCGCCTGTCGGTGCGCGACAATCTCGCCGTCGGCTCGCTCGCGAGCAAGAAGGCAGACGCGGTCGACCAGGTGCTGACCATCTTCCCGAAGCTCGGCCAGCGCCTCGACCAGCCCGCCGGCACGCTGTCCGGCGGCGAACGCAAGATGCTGGCGATCGGCCGCGCCATGCTGGGCGATCCAAAGCTGCTGCTGCTGGACGAGCCGACCGAAGGCGTCTGGATCGGCGTCATCGAGGAAATCACCGAACGCCTGATCGAGCTTGCCAAGAGCATCGCCGTCATCATCGTCGAGCAGCACCTCGACCTCGCGCTCCGCGTCGCCGACTACGCCTACGTGCTCGACCGCGGCAGGGTCGCGCTGCAGGGAGAGGCGGGCGAGGTGCGGGGCAATCCGGAGCTGATGCGGTATCTGGCGCCGTAGGAGGCGCGTGAAGCGCGCCGCTCCCGCACCGACCTCAGCTGTCATGCTCCGCGAAAGCGGGGCATCCAGTACGCCGCGGCCTCTCGACTGAACTACACCCGTCTCTGGAATACTGGATTCCCCGCTTTCGCGGGGAATGACGGCGGAGATTGGAGCGCCATCCTCGATTCAACTGTCAAACAGCCCACACGACATCGCGATCCCGCAGCGCCCAGCGCTCGGGTTTTGCTTCGCTTCTGGCGCCCTTCGAATCGGAAGGGCGCAGGGAAGGCCGGGTACCGGCTGGCACCCGCAAGCCCCTGTGCAATGATGCGTGGATAGACGCTCACAGGGGAGACACAGGTGCAGCCCGATAACCGGCCTTCCCTGCGCAGTGGGTTTACGGCTTATGTCGCGCTCTCCCCGGGGAGCGATGCACTATTGCCCCCGTCGCCTCGCAGATCGCTGATGTGCGCAACCCGGTCGGGCACGCACACCACCGCGGAGACTTGACGCCAGCCTGCGGACGCCAGGACCACACGATTTTGCCGTACGCGGCCGGCCTGTCGTACCGCGCCCGCTGATCGCTCACGAGGAGACCCCGCCCTGCGACCGCATCTGGCGCCAACACCGCCCGCGTCCACCGCAACTCATCCCACGAACCGTGACGATCGCGACCCGCCCCTTCCGGAGGGATGAGATGGCGAGGGAGTATAGGGTGTGTGTCGCGGTTCGGGTAAAGAGAATTATTGTTATCCGAAGGGTGGAGCTTGGGAAAGATTATCTTGGTTCCGCAGAGTATGTGGTTGGCGTCATGAAGAGCGCATCCTCAAGCGGTGGAGCGATTTCGAACATCTGCGCGTGGTTCCGAAAGTGAAAGACGCGCCGGACTCGATATCTGTCTCTTCTCTCCGCAGCAACGTCGACTTCGCGTTTGGTGAGCCAAAATGGCGTGCGTTCGTGCCCGCACGTCGTCTTGATCTCCAGTAGCCGCTCTTGCCCATCGGGTTCAAAGGAACGGACATCGTACCCGTAGCCGTCTCCGTCCAGATCGGAAACCCACCGAACGTCGTCGGCGAGATCTTCACGTCCAGCTTGTCGGAGGCGAATGCGCTCGAATTCTACGACAAACTTCTCTCCGGCCTTCCCCAAGTCGCGATTTCTGGCATCTCTCTCCGCAGGATCAAACTTTCCGACAAGTTGGCGGATCGCAGGCGGCAGCACTTTATCCAAATCGGTGAACTGTGGGGGAGCAACGAAGATCGTGTCGTCGTTCAGTGCTAGCGGTTGCGTATCTGTACTCGCCGGATATAGAAAGTTTGGCTCGCGCCGAATATTGCGTTCGACAGCCGGCACTAGCGCATCCTGATAGTGCGCCAGTGGCTTGTAACCGTTGATCCACTGCGCGCCCAATACGTCCAGAACTGCAGAGATGTTCTGGAGCTTGCGTTCGATTGATCCTTTGGATCGACGGACGGTCGTCATGAGACGCCGCCAATTGTCTGCCTTGCTGTAGGCGATACCCGCCTTTTCGGAGGCCAGCATTCGGAAATAGCTGTCGACCACGGCGGAGATTTCAGTCTCCGTCCAAGGCGTTCCTGCAATGCCTTCGATCTGCTCGGGGTCCAAGCTTCTGCCTCTCGAACCCGAAGCGTATCAGGGGATCAATCGGGCGCAAGGTTGGCACTGGGAGCGCAGCAGCGAGCATCCTCCGCCTCCGCGGATAATGACGGTGTCAGCTCGGCTATATCGAGGAAAGCGCGGCTCCGGCCGCCGCTTACTTCACCGCCCCAAAGCGGCTGTCGAACGAGTTCGACGACACCACCGGCGCGGCGCCCATGATTTGCGTCGCTTCACTCGCACCATCGCTCACCGACGGCTTCAGCGCCGGGCGCGTTGCGGCGAGGCGGGTGTCGGGCTGCTTTGCCGGTTCGGCGGGCTTGGCGGCCACGGTCGCAGCCGGCTTCGGCGCTTCCTTGGACTTGTCATGTCCCGGTACGAACCGGGTCACGGCGGCCTTCAGCCGCGACGCTGCGGTCGGCGGCGTGGTCGTGGTGGCCGGGGCCACGGATGCGGTGGCTTGCGGCGGTGGGGTGGTCGCGGTGGTGTCGGATGAGCCCATGCCCATCTTGCGGCCGAGGTTGGAGAAGAAGCCGCCGGATTTCTCGTTCGTCGGCGCGGCCGTGGCGACGCGCGTGCTGCTCGCGGGTGCGCTGACGGCGACCACCGGCTCTTCCTGCGGCGCAGGCGCGGACGCCGCGCTGTCGAGGTTCGGCTTGGGCGGATTGACGTGGCCGGGGATCGTGCCCGGCGCCTTCGCCATCGCCAGCATCTGCAGCGTGGTGCCTTCGGCACCTTCGGACAGGCCGGTCGAGCCTTCCGGAATTTTTGCGGCAAAGATCTTGTTCATGCCGCCGTCGATGCCGGTGTTCATGCGCGCCACCGGCGTGCCCTTGGCGACCAGCTTGGCGTATTCCGCCTCGTCCTTGGCTTGCTTGCCCCGCACGGCGGCGACGACGTCCTCGGGGATCACATAGGCCGGGCACTTTGCCGAGGCGTCGAACACCGGATCGCGCTTTGCGTCCGCGGGCTTCGCCGCGTCGAAGACGTACTTCTTCTCGCAGAAATCGACCTTCGGCTCCTGCCGCGTCACCTCGAAATGATCATAGCCTTCCTTGATCATCTTCCAGAACGGCATGTTCGGATTGTTCCGGTGCTTGGCCATGTTCACCGGCGTCATCTTGAACGGATAGGCCTGCAGCTGGAACGCCTTCTGGCCGCCGAAGAAGGATTCGCGGCCGAGCGAATAGATCTCCGCGATCTGCTCGTCGGTCATTGCGTAGCAGCCGCGCGAAGAACAGTCGCCATGCACCATCAGCTGCGAGCCGGTGCGGCCCAGCGCCTTGTCGAACGCGTTCGGATAGCCGGTGTTGAACGAGAGGTAATAGGCCGATTGCGGATTCATCTGGCTCGGATTGATCGAGTAGAATCCCTCCGGCGCCTGGCGGTCGCCTTCGCGCACCTTCGGTCCGAGGTCGCCGGACCAGCGGCAGATCGGATAGGTCTTGAGCAGCGCGAACTGGCCGTTGCGGGCCTGCTTCCAGACCTCGAGCTCGGCCTCCTGCTTGAACAGGCGGACCAGGATCGGCGATTGCAGGTCCATGTCCTTCTCGACCATCGCGGCGAGAAGCTTCGGCGGCACCGGCTGGTTGGCCTTGGCGTTGGTCGCGAGCGAGACCTGGTCGGTATCGCAGCCGGCCAGCAGGATGCTGGCCGTCATCAGCGCGACCGAAGCCAAAAGCGCGCGAGCAAGCGAACGAGAAATCAAGATGGACCCCACACCGTGCCGGGCAGAGAGCGCGAACCCCAATTCTGATGGAGCATGATCCGACCGGAGAACCGGGCCCGTCGTGACGGGCTTTTTCAGCTCACGCCCCAGCGCTTATGCCCTGAAGCCATTGATTAAAATTCTAACCTCTGGGTCATGTGGTCGCAACCCGAGCGGGGATCACGAGCCCGTTGGCCCATCGGCATGGTCAACGAAGACTGAATGGACGCGAGTTGGGACGGAACTTGGGCTTTTCGGCCCGACTGGGACTCAGATCGCTGATTTGGGCAAAAAAAGGGTTAACGGGCGGTTACTGGGGGTGGTCCCTCGTGCCCCGGACGCTGCGCAGCGCCTCTTGGCGGTGCGCTGCTGAGCCGGGGCCTAGGCTTCGGTCGTACTCTGGGGCCTCCTGGGTCCCGGCTCTGCGGAGCGTCACTTCGTGCCGCACCGCGTCCGGGACACCAAAACCCGCCCGAATCAGCCCAGTTTCCGTCCGATATCGAGGAATTTCTGCCGCCGCTGCTTGCGGATGGCATCCCCGTCCAGGCCGCGCAGCTCGTCGAAGGCCTTGGCGATGGCATCGCCGGTGGTGGCGATCATGGCGGCGGGGTCGCGGTGGGCGCCGCCGACCGGCTCCTTCAGGATGCTGTCGATCACCCCGAAGCGGAGCATGTCCTGGGCGGTGATCTTCATGTTGTTGGCGGCTTCCTGGGCCTTGGTGCCGTCACGCCAGAGGATCGAGGACGCCGCTTCCGGCGAGATCACGCTGTAGATCGCGTGCTCCAGCATCAGCACCTTGTTGGCGGTGGTAATCGCAATGGCGCCGCCCGACATGCCCTCGCCGGTGATGATGGCGACGTTCGGCACCGTCAGCGCCATGCAGGCATCGGTCGAGCGCGCGATCGCTTCGGCCTGGCCGCGCTCCTCGGCGCCGATGCCGGGATAGGCGCCGGCGGAATCGGCGAGCGACAGCACCGGCAGGCCGAACCGCTCGGCCATCTCCATCAGCCGCACGCATTTGCGATAGCCTTCGGGGCGCGCCATGCCGAAATTGTGCTTGATGCGGCTCTCGGTGGAATCGCCCTTTTCCTGGCCCATCACGCAGATCGCCTCGCCGCGGAAACGGCCGAAGCCGGCGACCAAAGCCTCGTCCTCGCCGAACTTGCGGTCGCCGGCGAGCGGGGTGAATTCGGTGATCAGGCCCTTGATGAAGTCGTTGAAATGCGGCCGCTGCGGATGTCGCGCGACCAGCGTCTTCTGCCACGGCGTCAGGTTCTGATAGAGGTCGGCCAGCGCCTGCGCCGCCTTGTCCTCGATCCGCCCGATCTCATCGGAGATGTCGGTGCCGGAGGCCGCCAGCGTCCGGAGCTCGTCGACCTTGGAGTCGAGCTCGGCGACGGGCTTTTCGAAGTCGAGATAGCTGCGCATCTGGTCTTGCATCAACTCAATATAGGGAGGACGGGGCGAGGCGGCGAAGCGGATTTAGACCGGCGGAAAGAAGTGTAACCTCTTCAATGAGTTGACCTGTGTGTTGCGAGCGGGCCCGTCAAATCATGCGAAGGCCCCGGCTCTTTCTGCGGAGAAGTGGCCGAAGTCAAGGCGGTTTCGGTCCCTGCTGTCGTCCCCGCGAACGCGGGGACCCATAACCACAGGGAGAAGTTTGGCGGAGGCTGGCAGTGAAGCGGCCTTCCCGAGGTACTCGCACCACCCCTCGCGGATAGATCACGCGGTATGGGTCCCTGCGCCCGGGCGCAAGTGCGCCCTAGGCAGGGACGACAGTTACTTCTCCGCCAGCGGGTGCAGGTCGCGCACCAGGCTCTTCAGCCGCTCCTCCACCACATGGGTGTAAATCTGCGTGGTCGAGATGTCGGTGTGGCCGAGCAGGGTCTGCACGATGCGCAAATCGGCACCATTGTGCAGGAGGTGGCTGGCAAAGGCATGGCGCAGCACGTGCGGGGAGACCAGCCGCGCCTGCAGGCCCGAGGCGACCGCGAGCTCCTTGAGGTCGCGGGCAAAGTGCTGGCGCGTCAGATGTCCGCTCTCGCCGAACGAGGGGAACAGCCACTTGGAAGCGGCGAGGCTGTTCTTCTTGTCGCCCTTCGCAGCCTCCGTCGCCGCGAGATAATCCGCCATCGCCTGGCGCGAGGCCTCGTTGAGCGGCACCAGGCGTTCCTTGTTGCCCTTGCCGCGCACCACGATCATGCGGGCGTCGCGCTTGGCCGCCGAGCGCGGCAGCGCCACCAGCTCGGAGACGCGCAGGCCCGTGGCGTAGAGCACCTCGAGCAGGCAATACAGCCGCAAGGCGCGCAGCCGCTTCGCGGGCGAGGCATCCTCCGCCTCGCTCAATTCCTTGGCGCGGCGGAGCATGCGGTCGACGTCCGAGATCGACAGCACCTTCGGCAGGCCGCGGCCGCGCTTGGGACCGGACAGGATCGCGGCGGGATCCTCAGCTCGGATGCGCTCGTTGAGGAGGAAGCGGTAGAGATGCCGCATCGCCGACAGCCGCCGCGCGACGCTAGTGGATTTGAAGCCGCGGGCATCGAGATCGGCGAGATAGTCGCGCAAATTTTGCGTCTCGGCGTCGGCAAAGCTGTGCCCGACGCGGCCCAAAAACTCCGAGAAATCGGTGAGGTCGCGGCGATAGGCGTCGAGCGTATTAGGCCCGGCGCCCTGTTCCGCCGCGAGCATGTCGAGGAACAGGCCGGTAAGCTTGGCATCTGAGGGCTGGGTAGGCATGCCCAGGAGGCTAGCTCCTATTTCTTGAGAAACTCACCAGCAATGTGGAGCGGGCCCGAACGCTCTTTTCGAAATTCTAGGCCATTTCGCTGATCGCCGTCGCCTGCGACCAGACCACCATCCAACGCCCCTCGCGGTGCTCGTAAGTGTCGGTATGCCAATAGTCCGCAGGGGCAACGCGGTGGCCAGCAAAAACGATCTCCAGCCTGGCGCGATATCGGATCACGGCGTGATCATCCTGCTGGCGGACTGCGATCGCGCCGGGTTCCCACATCACGTACTGGATCTGCCCGCTCTGGATCGCACCCAGATATTCGCCCTTGGAGAGCGGCATGCCGATCGGCGTTATCAACTGAAATTCCGGCGCATGAAGCGGCTCCGCCTGCGCAATGTCTCCCTCGACCAGCGCGCGCAGCCGGGCCCGTTCGGTGTTGCGGATGTGCTCGGCTTGCGGTGAGTCCGTGTCGGTCGCGTGCGTCGTCATTGGTGGTTCTCCAGTTCTGCAAGAGTGGGCGAGGGGTCCAGCCGTCCTACGGCGTGGCGATCAAGCGATGGTCGATCAGGCTTTGGGCGCTGGCCCGGATGCAATCCTCGTCAGGCCGTGGTTGCCAGTTCAGCACGCGATGCGCCTTGGCGGCGCTGACGCTGAGGTCGCGGTCGAGCTCATGCACGATCATGCGCGAGCGCCCGCTGAACGGGGCCAGCGCTCTCACCATCCAGTTCGGCAAGTCCCCGCGCGGCAACAGGGCCGCATAAGCCGGGAACGATTTCGCCAGCACCGCGGCCAAGTCCCCCAACCAGAAAAAACCTCCGCCGACGATGAAGCGCTCTCCGGCGGCATCAGGACAGGTCATCGCGCGGATATGGGCGTCGGCCACGTCGCGCACGTCCACGACCGCAAAGCCAAAGCGCGGCACACGCTTCAACTTGCCACTCATCATCTGCTGGATCAGTCCGACGGACGTGCCATATTGCGGGCCGAGCAGCGGTCCGAAGATCATGCCGGGATTGATCACGCACAGATCGAGCCCGCTGTTCCGCGCAAAGCTCCACGCGGCCTGCTCGGCCAGGGTTTTCGATTTGTAGTAGGGCGTCGCCCGCGCGCTGGTCGGATCAGTCCAATCGTTCTCGGTGTAGGGAGGCCGGCCGCTACCGTGATTGGTGGCGGCAATCGAGGATGTCAGCACCACGCGTGCAACTCCGGCGTCATGGGCCGCGCGCAACACGCGTAGCGCACCGTCGCGCGCGGTCTGGATCAGCTCGTCTGCGCTGTCAGGCAATCCCGCCGGAAATGGCGAGGCCGTATGAATGACATAGCGACAGCCCTTCAGCGCGTCGTCCCATCCGTCGTCGGAGCAAAGATCCGTCTGGGCAAAACTGAGCGCACCGGCGGCGGCAGGCGCGGTCGCGCAAATCTGGCTCCGGATCCGGTCCCGGGCGTGCAGACTGCGGACGGTTCCGCGCACGCGATAGCCGCTCGCCAGCAGCTGGCTGGCGACATGGCCGCCGAGAAATCCGCCGATGCCAGTCACCAGGACCGTGGCGGTCGGTTGAGGAAGTTGAGAATCCAGTTGATTTTTCAAGCTCTTGAACTCCGGTCAAGTCAAATTAGACAATTAGACTGTAGTTGTCTAATCGTTTTTGACGAATTGGACCCAAGCTGTCAATATGTCTCGATGAAAGACAGCGATCACAAGGCCGGAGCAATTCTCGAGGCGGCATTGCCGGTGTTCGTCCGCCACGGCTTCCGCAAGACGTCGATGGCCGACATCGCGCGGGCGGCGGGCATCTCGCGCGCGGCGCTCTATTTGAGCTTTGGCAGCAAGGAGGAATTGTTTCGGGCGGGGTCGGAGCGGGCGCATGCCAAGACGATGCGCAGCGTCGAAGCCGCGCTCGCCGGCGACGGCGACGTGTTCAGCCGGATCGAGCTGGCGATTGCAGCGTTCCAGCGCGATTTGATCGTGCCGTTCGCCGGCAGCGCGGACGCAGCAGAGCTGTTCGACGCCAATATGACGCTGGCCAAGGACATCACGCTGGCCGCGCGCGCCCGGTTGGTGGCTTTGCTTGCTGGCGCACTGGCCGATGCGCAAGCGCGGAATGCGATCACCTTGGACGCTTTGAAGGCCTCACCGACAGACCTCGCCGGCATCATCGTGGCGGCGATGGAAGGCATCAAGGAGGCGCAGGCCGCGGGCCAGAATCTTCTCGAAGATACGCAGCTGTTCTTGCGCCTGCTGCGCCTCGCCCTGACGCGAAGTTCGCAGGGCGCCTGACGCGTGCAACCAACGTTTATTTCTTGAGAAACTTGTCCGGCGGGATCGTCACCGTCATTTCCCGCGACTTGGGACTGACGAAATTGGCCAGTGCGAAGACCACGCCATAGACGATGCCGGCGATCACGGCGACGACCGTCAGGAAGCGGAACAGGCTGGGCATCGTTCTGGGGTCTCTGCAGGGACTTTGGCGGTCAGGGACTTGGCGGGCAAATTAACCAATGAAATCATCCAACATGTTCGCCGTTTCGTGGCAAGAGTCCACTGGCGAGGCCCCCTGCGGGGTCGTATAGGTGGCCAAAGCATGCCGCCTTTGGCGGCAGATCGAGCGAGATCCAGAGCGAGATCCAGAGCAATATTGATGTCCGACGCCGCGTTGCCGATACCAGCTTCGCCCGAAGCCGACATCCTGTCGGCGCTCGGGGCGCGCGCGATCGTGCTCGTCGGTATGATGGGGGTGGGTAAATCCACCATCGGCCGCCGCATGGCTAGCAGGCTCAAGCTGCCCTTCGTCGATGCCGACACTGAGATCGAGACATCGGCCCAGATGACCATCCCGGAGATCTTCGAGCGCCATGGTGAGCCGTATTTCCGTGACGGCGAGGCGCGGGTGATTGCACGGCTGCTCGACAGCGGGCCGGTGGTGCTGGCGACCGGCGGCGGCGCCTTCATGCGCGAGGAGACCCGCGCGCGCATCGCCGCGAAGGCGGTTTCGATCTGGCTCAAGGCGGACCACGACGTCATCATGCGCCGGGTGCGGCGCCGTGCCGACCGCCCGCTGCTCCAGACCGCCGACCCCGAGGGAACCGTGACGCGCCTGCTCACCGAGCGCGAGCCGGTCTACGGCCATGCCGATCTCACCATCGCCTCGCGCGACGTGCCGCACGACAAGATCGTCGAGGAGACCATCGAGGCGCTGCGCGCGCATCTCTGTGGTGAGCAAGCCACCCAACCACCTGCCGACGTTGCGAGTGCCATACGATGACTGCGCCGTTGAAACATTCCGACCCTGTCAACGTCGACGTCGCGCTGGGGAATCGCGCCTATGACATCGTCATCGGCCGCGGCGTGCTGTCCTCGCTCGGCGAACGGATCGCCGCCTTGCGTCCCGGCGTGCGCACCGCGATCGTGACGGATCGCACGGTGGCCAAGCACTGGCTCGAGCCCGCCGAGGCCTCGCTTGCCGCCAGCGGCATCCCGACCTCGCGCGTCGTCGTCGAGGAAGGCGAGATCTCCAAGACCTATGCCGGCCTCGAAAAAGTCAGCGAAGCCCTGATCGCCGCCAAGATCGAGCGCAACGACCTCGTCATCGCGCTCGGCGGCGGCGTGGTCGGCGATCTCGCCGGCTTTGCCGCGGCGATCCTGCGCCGCGGTGTCGATTTCGTGCAGGTGCCGACCTCGCTGCTGGCGCAGGTCGATTCATCCGTCGGCGGCAAGACCGGCATCAACTCGCCGCAGGGCAAGAACTTGCTCGGCGCGTTCCACCAGCCGGTGCTCGTCGTCGCCGACACCGCCGTGCTCGACACGCTGTCGCCGCGGCAGTTCCGCGCCGGCTATGCCGAGGTCGCCAAATACGGCGTGCTCGGCGACGAGGCCTTTTTCACCTGGCTGGAAAAGAACCATTCCGACATCTTCAAGGGCGGCTCGGCGCGCGAGCACGCGATCGCGACCTCCTGCCGCGCCAAGGCCGGCGTCGTCTCGCGCGACGAGCGCGAGACCGGCGAGCGCGCGCTGCTCAATCTCGGCCATACCTTCGGTCACGCGCTGGAAGCTGCGACCGGCTTCTCCGACCGCCTGTTCCACGGCGAAGGCGTTGCCATCGGCATGACGCTGGCGGCGCAATTCTCGGCAAAGCTCGGCATGATCGGCGAGCAGGCCGCGGCGCGCGTCGAGCGGCATCTGATCGAAGCCGGCCTGCCGACGCGCCTGCAGGACATCGCGGGTTTTGCGCAGGAGGGGCTTGCCGATGCCGATGCGCTGATGGCCCTGATGGCGCAGGACAAGAAGGTCACGCGCGGCAAGCTCACCTTCATCCTGCTGGAGGCCGTCGGGCGCGCGGTGATCGCGAAGGATGTCGAGCCGGCCCCGGTGCGGGACTTCCTGAAGTCGAAATTATCGCAGTGATGGCGGGATCGTCTGGATCGGCCGCCCGCAATGAGGCGCGGATGATCAAGGCGGTCGCGAGGCAAACATGAGCTCGATCTCGATCAATCTGCTGCTTGCGGTCCTCCTGCTCGCCGCCAACGCGTTTTACGTGGCAGCCGAGTTTGCGCTCGTGAAGAGCCGCGGCTTCCGCGTCAAGGCCATGGTGGAGCAGAACCGCTTCGGCGCGCGCCTGTTGCAGACCATGATGGGGAACATCGAATCCTATCTCGCCTGCTGCCAGCTCGGCATCACCATGGCCTCGCTCGGTCTTGGCTGGATCGGCGAGCCGACCGTGTCTGCGCTGCTGAGCCCGATCCTCCAGCCGCTCGGACTATCGGAGGCCACGCTGCACTTCACCTCGTTCGTGGCGGGGTTCCTGGTTTTCTCCTCCCTGCACATCATCATCGGCGAGCAGGTGCCGAAGACGCTGGCGATCAGGGAGCCGATGCCGGTGTCGCAGTGGATCGCCTATCCGCTTCATGCCTCCTACCTTGTGTTCTATCCGCTGAGCTGGTGTCTCAACACGGCGTCGGGCGCGATCCTGCGTCTGATCGGCGTCCAGGAGTTTTCGCAGCACGAGATCCTGACGGATTCCGAGATCGAGGGCCTGGTCGAGGAATCCGCGGTGCACGGCAAGATCGAGAGCGGCGAGGCCGAATACATTCACAACGTCTTCCGCCTCGGCGAGCTCACCGTGTCCGACGTGATGGTTCACCGCACCGCCATGGTGATGATCAATGCCGACCTGCCGCCGGAAGAGCTGGTGCGGGAGGTGCTGGCCACCGAATACACCCGCATTCCGCTGTGGCGCGACAAGTCGGAGAACATCATCGGCATCCTGCACGCCAAGGATCTGTTGCGGGCCATCCGCGTCTCGGAAGGTGATACCTCGCGCATCGACGTCACCACCATCATGCTGCCGCCCTGGTTCGTGCCGGAAATGCGGCCAATATCCCAGCAGCTCAAGGCGTTCCGTCGCCGCAAGACCCATTTCGCGCTCGTCGTCGACGAGTATGGCGAGGTTGAAGGCCTCGTGACGCTGGAAGACATTTTGGAGGAGATCGTCGGCGACATCTCCGACGAGCACGACGTGGTGGTCGCCGGCGTAAGGCGCCAGCCCGACGGCTCCGTCGTGGTCGACGGCTCGGTGCCGATCCGCGATCTCAACCGTGCGCTGGACTGGCGTCTGCCTGACGAAGAGGCAACGACGGTGGCGGGCCTCGTCATTCACGAGGCGCGCTCGATTCCCGACCGCGGCCAGAGCTTCACCTTCCACGGCTTCCGCTTCCGCGTCCTCCGCCGCGAACGCAACCGTATCACCGCGCTCCGTATTTCACCGGTAGCGCGCGAGTCCGAGCTGGAAGAGGTCAAGCCGCGAAGGGCCGGGACGTCGTTCTGATTTTCTTACCCTCCCCTGGAGGGTAAGCGAAGTCAGCCTTCCCCCGGCGCCTTCGCCTGGATCGCCAGCGCGTGCACGCTGCCGGAGAGTTCCGCGGCCAGCGCCGAATTTATCATGCGGTGGCGCTCGACCCGGCTCTTCCCTTTGAAGGCTTGAGACACGATATACACACGGAAGTGCGTCTCACCGCCGGGCCGATGGCCGGCGTGGCCTTCATGCAGATGTGACTCGTCGACGACCTCGAGGCTTTCGGGCGTGAAAGCTTCCTGCAACTTGTTGCTGATAGTGTCTTTCATAACCATGAGTGCCATTAAAGCGCGTCATCAAGCCCCGTCAATTGCCGGGGTTAGCAGCTAATTGCAATGTCAAGACTTGAAGGTTTTTGCATTGCGTAGTCAAAGTCAGCCATGCCGATCGATTCATCAAAGTTCTTCGACTCCATCCGCGTGAAGCCGCGGGGCAAGCAGCCGGAAGTGAAGCCGCGCGACACCGCGGTCGGTTGCGAATGGGCCGGATGCCAGAACAAGGGCGCGCATCGCGCGCCGAAAGGCCGTGAAAACCAGCGCGAGTACTGGCACTTCTGCCTGAACCATGTGCGCGAGTACAACCAGAACTACAATTTCTTCTCCGGCATGAATGCCGATGCCGTCGCGCGCTATCAGAAGGATGCGCTGACCGGCCACCGCCCGACCTGGAAGATGGGCGCCAATGGCGGCAAGAAGGGTGCGGAAGCCGAGATCGATATGGCGGCCGATCCGTTCAGCATGTTCAGTGAGATCAACGGCCGCGCCGGCTGGCGGAAGGGCCCGGACGCTCAGCCCAAGGCCGAGACGCGCAAGGTCATGAACGCCGAGCGCAAGGCGCTCCAGGTCATGGGCCTCGGCCCCGATTCCACGCTCGCCGACGTCAAGACCAAGTACAAGGCGCTGGTCAAGCAGCACCACCCCGACGCCAACGGCGGCGACCGCTCGACGGAAGATCGCCTGATCGAGATCATCAAGGCGTATAATTATCTGAAGACGGTGGTGCGCGAGGCGTAGGGGCCTCGCGCGCGCTGTGTAGGTGCGAGGGCGCCTCGGCGCCAATCCCTCCGTGTCGTCCCGGACAAGCGCAGCGCAGATCCGGGACCCATAACCCCAGGGAGCAGTTTGGCGAAGACTCGTAGTGAAATAGTCTTCCCGCGGTACTCACACCTGTCTTTCACCGATAAATCACGCGGTATGGGTCCCTGCTTTCGCAGGGACGACAGCGGAGTGCGGGGCGCCGCCCCGTAGCCCGGATGGAGCGTTAGCGTAATCCGGGGCCTTCTCACACAACGACGGCTTTCCCGGATTGCGCTTTGCTCCATCCGGGCTACTTCATCATTCCTCCGGCATCGCCCCCACATACGACGAACTCGGCCGGATCAACCGCCCGGTCCGCTGCTGCTCGCGGGCATGCGCGGTCCAGCCTGCGGCGCGCGCCACTGCGAAGATCGGCGTGAACGCCTGCCTCGGGATCGCGAGCGCATCGAGCAGGATGGCGGTGAAGAACTCGACATTGGTTTCCAGCGGCCGCTCCGGATTCTTCTTGCGCAAGGCGGCGCGGACGTAGGCCTCGACCTCGCCGGCGAAGGGCAAATCGGTGCCGTTGGACGCCAGCGCCTCGACTGCGGTCTTGAGCACATCGGCGCGCGGATCGCGCACGCGGTAGACGCGGTGGCCAAAGCCCATCATCCGTTCGCCGCGGGCCAGCGCCGCATCCACCCAGGGCTGGATGCGTTCGCGCGAGCCGATCGCGTCCAACATTTCCAGCACCGGCTCAGGCGCGCCGCCATGCAGCGGGCCCGTGAGCGCGCAATAGCCCGCGGTCACCGCGGCAAACAGATCGGCTTGCGTCGAAGCCACCACGCGCGCGGTAAAGGTCGAGGCATTCATGCCGTGGTCGCTGGCGGTGACGAGATAGGCATCGAGTGCGGTGACTTCGCGTGTTTCAGGCGCGCGCCCGTGCACCATCCGAAGCGTATCGGCAGCATGGCTGACATTGGGATCCGGCGTGACCGGCTCGAGCCCCTTGGCGCGCCGGACCAGCGCGCCTGCGATCACCGGAAATGCGCCGACGATCGTTGCCTCGTGCTCCAGCCCGTTCTCCGCACGCAGCCCCGCGACCGCCGCGCGAAACCCGTCGATGACGCCCATGCCGCGCGTCGCCGGCAGCAGGTCCGGTAGCCGCGCGAAGGCGCGCTCGCGCGCAAGGCCGAGGCTCGCCCGCACATTGGCCTCTGTGAGGGTGGTCTTGCTGGCGCCGTTCCAGAGCCGGGCGGTGACGCCCTCAAAACTCGAGATAGCGGCGAGGCGGCCGACATGCTCGCCGGCGATGATCAGTTCGCCGCGTTCGCCGTCGACATGGCTCAGCACGGTCTCGGCCGCGGGAACGCCGTCCAGCCCGATCTGGCTTTTGGTGAGGTGGATGTTCATGGCCCAAATCTCCCTTTGCGTTGCACCAAGGAAAATTTCGGGCCTCTCGACAGATTGATCAATCTTGATTACATAAATCAATATGAAAAATTCCGAGGGGCTCTACCTCTCCGCCCGGGAAGCCGCCGCCGAGCTCGCGATCTCGCCGGCCACGCTCTACGCCTATGTCAGCCGCGGCCTGATCCGCTCCGAGCCGACGCAGGACTCGCGAAAAAACCGCTACCGTGCCGAGGACGTCCGCGCGCTGAAGGAGCGCCGGGTGCCGTCGCCGGAGCCGCGCGGCCTGCGCAGCTTCGACGCCGACCTGCCGGTCATGGACACCGAGATCTCCACCATCACCGAAGAGGGGGCGATCTATCGCGGCGTCAATTGCGTCGATCTCGCCGAGAACGACACGCTGGAGCACACCGCAACGCTGCTCTGGGACGTCTCCGACGTCGACCCGTTCGCTCCGGACAATCAGCCCGCGCTCTCCGAAGAGATGCGCACGATCGGGCAAGCCGCACGCCGGGCCGCGCCGATCGACCGCGCCATCGCCGTGCTCGCGCTGGCCGCGAGCGTCGATCCCCGTGCGTTCACCCGCGCGCCCGACGGCCGCGCCATGGTCGGCGGACGGATCGTCCGGCTGCTGGTCGCGACCATGCTCAATGCCGAACCCTCGGCCGAGCCGCTGCATCAGCAGATCGCGAGAGCCTGGGCGGCGGACAACAAGCACGCGCCCGATCTGATCCGCCGCGCGCTGGTGCTGCTCGCCGATCATGAGTTGAACGCCTCGACCTTCACCGCGCGCTGCGCCGCCTCGACCGGCCTCAATCTCTACGATGCCGTCATCGCCGGTCTCGCCTCATTGAAGGGGCCCAAACATGGCGGCGCGAGCGTGCTGGCCTCGCAGCTCGTCAAGACCCTGATCGATCGCGACGTCGCCCCGATGGTGCGTGAGCGCGTCGCGCTCGGCGAACGTTTTGCCGGCTTTGGCCATGGCGTCTACAAGCGCGGCGATCCCCGCGCGCAATCGCTGCTGAATGCGCTCTCCCGCGCCGGCGCGCCGCGAAAATTCACGCGCGAGGTGCCGGAGCGGATCGCGGAAGCGACCGGCGAATTCGTCAATATCGACTATGCGCTCGCGGTGCTGGTGCACGCGCTGCGCCTGCCCGCCGGCAGCGAGCTCGCTCTGTTCGCCATGGCCCGCAGCGTCGGCTGGATCGCGCACGCCAGCGAGCAATTGCAGTTCGGGAAGCTGATCAGGCCGAGGGCGCGGTATGTGGGACCTGCGCCGGGG
>NZ_PTFE01000087.1:0-34681 GCF_002936975.1 Bradyrhizobium sp. AC87j1 | reverse complement strand
GCCGTAGGGTGGGCAAAGGCGCGACAGCGCCGTGCCCACGCGTCTCTCACCGACTTTCACCGCTTGAATCCGTGGGCACGCTTCGCTTTGCCCACCCTACGGCACCGTCTTTGAGGTTGGCCCTACGCCACGCTCTCCAGAAATGCCTCTTCCGCGGCGTGCACGGCGTCGGGCGTGCCGACATGCATCCAGACGCCGTCGAGGCGGAGGCCGAACAGCCGCTCCTGCTCGTTGGCGCGGTCGAACATTTTCGTCAGCGAGAACTCGCCCTGCGGCGCGCCTTCGAAGATCGACGGCGACAGGATCGCGGCGCCGGCATAGACGAACGGAACGACTTCCTTTTCCTTGCGCTTGCGCAAGGCGCCGTCGGGCAGCATGCCGTAATCGCCGCGACCGCCGTAGCCGATGCTGGTCGCGGTCGGCGCCATCAGCAGCAGGATGTCCATGCGCGCGGGATCGAAATTTTCGGCAAGCCGCGTCAAATTGGAGCGCACGCCGTCGATCCACAGCGTGTCGGAATTGACGTGGAAGAACGGTGCGTCGCCGAGCAACGGCAGCGCCTTGACCACGCCGCCGCCGGTGCCGAGCACCTGGTCGCGCTCGTCAGAAATCGTCACGCGCGGAAGCTGGCGCGATGCGACGTGATCGATGATCTGGTCCGGCAGGTAATGCACGTTGACCACGGCCTCGGGCACGCCCGCCTGGCCGAGCTTGTCGAGCACGTGGTCGAGCAGTGGCTGGCCGGCCACCGGCACCATCGGCTTCGGCATCTTGTCCGTCAGGGGACGCATGCGCAGGCCAAACCCTGCGGCGAGCACCATGGCTTTGGTCGGTTTGACGGACATCCTTCGCTTTCTCAGACCTTTCGCGTTCGCAGCAATCCTAACACGAGGTTCGATCAGCCGCACCGCATCTCAACCGCCTTAACCACCCGCCGTGACGGTTGTACGACGGGTGTTGCCATCATGCCCCGACGGCTGTGGAACGCGCTTTTTTCTTCTTGTCGCCGACTTTCAGGAAATTGACCCCGATCTGGTCGCCATTGACCCAGGCCAGCTCGCAGCGCCGGTACGCAAGTCCGGTGGACGACAGCAGCAGAAAGAACTCCTTCAGATGGAGGCCCTCCACCGAGCCGTCGATGGTCAGCTTGGCGCCGGTCTCGGAGACGTCCTCCATGGTGCAGTCGCGCCGCCAGGTGCCGTCGATCCCCATCATCTGGGCCGAGATCCCGCGCTCGAAGACAACCCGGCTGTTGCCGCGCTGGTCCGTCTTTACCGCCATCTGACCGCTCCAGCCCGTAATGATCCGGCTGCCTCGCCGCCAGAATACCGGCGTCTTGGCTAACAGCTGGTAAATCGGGCCCCGAATCAGGCCTTTGGCGGACTTTGGGGCAGCGGGACGTTGGCGAGATACCAGTCGCGCAAAGAGCTCAGCGCGGGATGTGCCAGCGAGCGCTGGAGATAGGTCCAGATCCGCGGCTGGTGACGCAAATAATGCGGCTTACCATCGCGGCGGTTGAGGCGGGCGAAGGTGCCGAGCAGCCGCGTGTTCCGCTGCGCCGACATGATCGCGTAGAGCTCGGCGAAGCCGGCAGCATCGAAGCTTGCATCACTCGCGCGCCGCGTCTTGATGTAACGCGACAGCAGCGTCAGCTCGATGTTTTCAGGGACGTCGATGCGGGCGTCCTGGAGCAGCGAGACCACGTCGTAGGATGGCGGACCGAGCACCGAGTCCTGGAAATCGATCACGCCGACGCGCGCGATGCCGGCGCGATCCCCAAGCCAGATCAGATTGGGCGAGTGATAGTCGCGGATGATCCACGTCCTCGGCGCGGCGAGCGGTTTCTTCAGCAGCTCGCGCCACATCGCGAAAAACTCTCCGCGCGCCGCCTCGCTCAGCGGCGCGTTGCGATCGGGCAGGTACCATTCCGGCATCAAGCCGATCTCGATCAGCAGCGCCTCGGCATCGAAGAGGGGGATGGCGTAGGTCTGTCTGCCCAGTGGCAGCGTTTCCGGCAGCGACTTGCCGTGCAGCGTGGCCAGCACATCGACCGCGGCCTCGTAGCGCTCGGCAATCGGGCGTGGCGGGTCGCCTTCGATCACGCCTTCGCTGCCGAAATCCTCGGTGATCAGGAAGCCATGGTCGAGGTCGGAATGGTGGATCGCGGGCGCCGAGATGCCCTGCGCACGCAGGCCTTCGTCGATCGCGACGAACGGCTTGACGTTCTCGGCGAGATGCACCGCAGCGCTGTAGGATTTTCCGTTGTACGTAGCAGCACCATCAGGGCGCTGCGGAAAGTTCATGAGGATGACGATCTCCTCGCCGCGCAAGAGTCGCGCATAGGAGCGGGTCGAGGCATCGCCGGCCATGCGCCGACGCGTCGCCTCGAGATAGCCGGACCCATCGAGGAATTCGCGCAGTGCCTGCAGCCGCGCGACAGTGGCGGCCCCCTTGCCGTAACCGGTGATGTCGGCGGCGCGCGCATTCGAGCCCAGCGCCGGCCGATGCGTCAGCGCGATGTCGATGCGATCCTGTGGCATCGCCGACGGCGCCCGCTCCGGCCATTCGATCAGGACGAGCGTTGCATCGGGCAGCGGCGACAGCCCGATCTCCTCGAGCTCGCTCTCGTCCTCGACGCGATAGAGATCGGCGTGCATCGCCGGAAACGGCGGCAGCTCGTAGCCCTGCACCAGCGTGAAGGTCGGGCTCGGTACCTCCAGCTCCTCGTCGCCGGCGAGGTAGCGGATCAGGCTGCGCGCCGCCGCGGTCTTGCCGGCGCCGAGATCGCCGGTCAGCGTGATGACATCGCCGGGGCCAACCAGCAGCGCGAGGTCGGCCATCAATTGTGCGGTGGCCGTCTGGTTGTGAAGCGCGACGGAGAGTTTGGTGGGTTCTGTCATTCGGCGGCGTCGCGATGCGCCGCCTGGTCGGTCGGGAAGTCACAGATCACGACCGTGCCCCGGCCGACGATCGAATCCACCCGCACCTTGCCGCCATGCAGCTCGACGAAGGAGCGCACCAGCGACAGGCCGAGCCCGGCGCCGCGGTGACGCGAGCCCTGCGAGCGGCTTTCGAACCAGTTGAACACCTTGTCCTTCATGTCGGCAGGTATTCCAGGCCCGGAATCTGTCACAGTGAAGACCACGCTGCGTTCGGTGCGCCGCGCGCTGATGCCGACGGTGGAATCCTGTGGAGAAAACCCGACGGCGTTGGCGAGGAGGTTATAGAGCACCTGCACCACGCGCTTCTCGTCGCCGACGAAGCTGCCGACGTCGGGTGCGATCTCGACCTTGAGGCGGATGCGGTCGGTGGCGAGCCGGTCCTGGATGCCTTCGGCCGCGAGTTCGATGGTCTTGCTGACGTCGACCGGGCCGAGTTCCAGCTTCATGGCGCCGGCGTCGATGGTAGCGAGATCGAGGATGTTGTTGGTCAGCGCCAGCAGCGCGTTGGTCGATTTGGTGACGTAGTCGAGATATTCGGCCTGTTTCGGCGTCAGCGGCCCGGTCGAGGGATCGCTGAGGAAATGCGCGAAGCCGATGATGGTGGTGAGCGGCGAGCGCAGCTCGTAGGAGACGTGGTGGACGAAATCCACCTTCATCTGGTCAGCGGCTTCCAGCGCCTCGTTGCGCTCGCGCAGCGCGCGCTCGACGTTCTCCGTGTCGGTGATGTCCTGGAACGTCAGCATGGTCGCGCCGTCATGCAGCGGGCGGATCATGCCGTCGAGCACGCTGCCGTCCTTGCGCTCCAGCTTCAGCGGCACGTCGGCGCGGCTTTCGATCGAGGTGACGGCCTCGCGGATCTGGCGCCAGACCGCGGGGTCGTCGAACAGCTGATGGCACCAGCCTTCCACCGTCTGGATATGCGGCTCGTCGCGCATGGCGTCGCTCGACAGCTTCCACATTCGGACGAAGGCCGGGTTGAACAGCTGCGCCTTGCCGTTGCTGCCGAACACGGCGACGCCCTCGGCGAGGCTGTCCAGCGTCTCGCGCTGGACACGGATCATGCCGTCGAAGCGGCGGGCGAGCTCGAGGCTCTCGGTGACATCGTCGAACAGATAGGTGACGCCGCCTTCCGGGTTCGGCGTGGTGACGACCGAGAGCGCGCGGCCGTCGGGCAGGTACCAGGTGTCCTTGGTGGTCTCGACCGCGCGGTAGGCCTCGTGCAGCTTGGACTTCCAGGCACGGAAGTCCGGCTGCTCCGGCAGCTTGCGCGCGGCGCGGAGCTGGTCGAGCACGCTGGAATCATCGGGATCGGCGTCGAGGAAGGTGCGGTCGAGGTCCCACAGCCGGCGGTAGGAATCGTTGTAGAAGGCGAGCCGGCGCTGACCGTCGAACACGGCCACGCCGGAGGAGAGCTGGTCGAGCGTGCGGCGATGCGCCTCCGCCATCCGCACCAGCGCCGAGCTGAGCGCATCCGCCTCGCTGGCATCGATGGCGACGCCGACGCTGCCGCTGCCGACATTGACCGCGCGCACGTCGTAGATGCGGCGCTCGCCGCTGATCACGATCGGCAGTCGCGCGTTGAAATTGGCGGTGTCCTTCAGTCCCCGTTCCATCGCGGTGCGGTCGGCGCTGTCGAGCAGCTCCAGCTTGCGCTCCTGCGCGTCGGTGACGTTGTTCGCCTCGGTGGCACGGACATAGGCCGGGTTGGCGTAGGTCAGCGCGCCGTTCTCGCCCTTGGCCCAGATCGGCCAGGGTGCGTTGGCGGCAAAGCCGCGCAGCATCTCGGTCTCGTCGGAGAGCGCGGTGTAGCGCAGATGGGTCTCGGCCAGATCGCGGCGGAGCCCCGAGAGTTCGCGAATCCGGACAATGGCCTGGCCGCCGATGGCGCGGCCGATGGCCTCGAGCGTGTGGCCATGCGCGGTCGTCAGTGTCAGCTGGAACCCGTCGCCGCGGTCACGCAGCGCATCGACGGCATGATCCATCTGGAGCGCGGGCTCGGGCGGCAGCCAGGTTCCGAATGCGAGCACGCGTTGCGGCGAGGAATCGCGCGGCAGCACAAGGGAGATGTCGCCGGAGATCTGCGCGCGATTGTCGCCGGCCGGCCAGGAGATCAGGATCTGCGGCTCGGCGAACAGCAACGCGCCGAAGCGGTCGGCCTGGAGCTGGAGTTCCCCGATTCGGGCGCGCAGCCGCGCCTCGTTCTTCGCGGTGCGCACGCGCGTGCGCATCAAGAGAATCGCAGCCACCACCGAGAAGCCGAGCAAGGCCAGCGCGGTGGCGAGCACCGCGAGTTCCTGCCGGTTGAAATCCAGCATGATGGAGAGGGTGTCGATGAGGTCGGCCGCCTCGGCCGGCGCAGCCGGCAGCAGCGCTGCAAGAGCGCCTCCCAACAAGCCGTTGCGCACGAGCGATGTGCACGACAGCAGCGTCCGACGCATCGACACGATCACGCCTGACATAGTTGCCCCAAGACCGCACGAATTTACGCGCGGCGACCCCCGTCGCGCGCGAATCAAACGACAATACCCCCACCGTGACTCCGCCGGTAAGAGTCCAGATCGTGAACGCAAAGGCGGCCCCAAAAAAATGCAGGGTGAAGGGTTCCAACACACGTAAATCTTCGGATGATTCGGCTGGAACTGCCGTGCGTTAGCGCATGAGATGAGACATCACGGGCGCTCCGCAAAGGGGAACGGTGCGCGATTGAAAGAGTCCCCGTGTGGACCCCCCTCCCTGCCCCTCCCCCACAAGGGGGGAGGGAACGGAGAGAGCGCCGCGATGATCGGACTCTGTTCGACTTCAACCCACCACGACTTAGCGGCCGGTCGAGCCGAAGCCGCCGGCGCCGCGATCGGTGGCCGACAATGTGGCCACCGGAACCAGCGCGGCCTGCACCACGGGCGCGATCACCATCTGGGCGATGCGCTCGCCGCGCTTGATCACGAACGGCGCCGCGCCATGGTTGATCAGGATCACCTTGATCTCGCCGCGATAATCCGCGTCGATCGTGCCCGGCGAGTTCAGCACGGTGACGCCGTGCTTGGCGGCAAGCCCCGAGCGCGGCCGCACCTGCGCCTCGTGCCCGGCCGGCAATGCGATCGCAAGGCCCGTCGGCACCAGCGCATATTGGCCGGGCGCGAGCGTCATCGGCTCGCTGTCCGGCACCGCCGCCATCAGGTCGAGGCCGGCAGCCTCGGTGGTTTGATAGGCCGGCATTGGCAGGCCTTCCGCATGGGCCAGGCGTTGTAGTTCGACAGTGACCTTCGTGCTCAAGATGCCGGCTCCAGGGATTTGTCGGTCACGCTCCGTGCGACATGCGCGACCAGTTCGATGGCGACCTGTTCCTTGGTCATCACCGGCCAGGAATCAACTGCAATCTCGCCGTCCTTCCCACCATTCTTGCGACTGATCAGATGCACGGTGTTGCGGTCGCCGCCCATCACGCCGGTGGCGGGCGAGACGTCGTTGGCGACGATCCAGTCGCAGCCCTTGCGGGCGAGTTTTGACTTGGCGTTGTCGATGAGGTGCTCGGTCTCGGCGGCAAAGCCGATCACCAGCGGCGGACGCTTGTCGGTCAGCTTCGAGATCGTGGCGAGGATGTCGGGGTTCTCGATGAGCTGAAGCGGCGGCATGCCGGCTGCGGTCTTCTTCAGCTTCTGCTCGCCTTCGTTGGCGACGCGCCAGTCGGCGACGGCGGCGGCAAAGATCGCGATGTCGGCGGGGAGCGCGGCCTGCACCTGCTCGAGCATCTGCCGCGCCGATTCCACATGCTTCACCGTCACGCCCTGGGGATCGCCGAGGTCGACCGGACCGCTCACCAGGATCACCTCGGCGCCGGCGGCTTGTGCGGCGGCGGCAATGGCAAAGCCCTGCTTGCCGGAGGAGCGGTTGGCGATGTAGCGCACCGGATCGATCGGCTCGTGGGTGGGACCTGCGGTGATCAGCACGCGCTTGCCGGCAAGTGGCTTCGGCACCGGCGGCCGCAGCAGACGCTCGGCAGCCGCAGCGATCTCGATGGCTTCCGACATGCGGCCGGTACCGGCCTCGCCCGCTTCCGCCATCTCGCCGGAATTGGGTCCGATCAGCACCACGCCATCGCGCTGCAGCTGCGCGACGTTGCGGCGCGTCGCCGCATTGGTCCACATCAGCGGGTTCATTGCCGGCGCCAGCAGCACCTTGCGGTTGGTCGCGAGCAGGACCGCGCTGGCGAGATCGTCGGCATGGCCGTTCGCCATCTTGGCCATCAGGTCGGCGGTCGCGGGCGCCACCACGACCAGGTCGCAGTCGCGCGCGAGGCGGATATGGCCGGCGTCGAACTCGCTCTGGGGGTCGAACAGGTCGGTATAGACACGCTCATGGGAGAGGGCGCTGACTGCCAGCGGCGTGACGAATTGCTGGGCCGCCTTGGTCAGGACACAGCGGACCTCGACGCGGCGCTCCTTCAGCCTTCGGATCAGGTCGAGCGATTTATAGGCCGCGATGCCGCCGCCGATGATCAGGGTGACGCTTGCCTCAGGAACCGCGCCGGTGCGCTGGGGCGTGGGGGTGGAAGACGGTGCCGGCGGTACCGCAAACGGCGTCAGCGGCTCCTCGCGGCCCTCGATCAGCTCCCGCAGGATGACCCGGACCTCTTCCTCGACCGACCTGCGGTTCTTGGCCGAGCGCAGCCGCAAATAGGTTTTGACGCCGTCGTCGAGCTTACGGATGGTCAGGCTTGCCATGACGCCCTCCAGCACGGAATGATAGCGATGCTATCATTCGCTTGATTGCAATGCAATCAAACTTTTGGCAGTCATAGATTCCGGACGGCGATCAGGATCCCGATGAAGGTCGCGGCGATGATCCAGAGCGCGACGGTGCGCCAGCGGTTCTTACGGCCCTCGCTGCGACCCATCGCGGCGATGCTCTCCGGCGACAGCCGGATGCCCTCCCGCGTCATGGTCTCGAGCTGCTCGAGCACCTTCACGGACCGCTCGGCGATCTCGGGCATGCGCATCAGCACGCGCGCGATGTCTCCGGTCCCGGCGAGCGCGCCTTGCACCCGGCCGATAGGACCGAGATTGCGCTCGATCCATTCGCGTACCACGGGGTCGGCGACCTTCCAGATATCGAGCCTGGGATCGAAGCCGCGCGCCACGCCTTCGACCACGACCATGGTCTTCTGGAGCAGGATCAACTCGGGACGCGTGGTCATGTCGAACAGGCCGGTGACCTCGAGCAGCAGCGTCAAGAGCCGCGCCATCGAAATCTCTTCCGCCGTGCGGTTGTGGATCGGTTCGCCGATGGCGCGGATCGCCTGCGCGAAGTTCTCGACCGAGTGATGCGCGGGCACGTAACCCGCCTCGAAATGCACCTCGGCAACGCGGCGATAATCGCGGGTGATGAAGCCGAGCAGGATTTCGGCGAGAAAGCGCCGCTCCTTCATGCCGAGCCGGCCCATGATGCCGAAATCGACCGCGACGAGTCGCCCCGCGTCATCCAGGAACAGATTGCCCGGATGCATGTCGGCGTGGAAGAAGCCGTCGCGCAGCGCGTGCCGCAGGAAGCTCTGGATCACCTTGCGGCCGAGATCGGGCAGGTCGACCTGCGATTCCGCCAGGCGCTTGTGATCGTTCAGCGCGATGCCGTCGATCCACTCCATCGTCAGCACGTTGTGCGTGGTGCGGTCCCAGTCCACGGACGGCACGCGGAAATCAGGATCGCCCTGCGTGTTCTCCGCCATCTCCGACAGCGCCGCAGCTTCCAGCCGCAGATCCATCTCCATCGCGACCGAGCGCGACATGGTGTTGATGACCTCGATGAGGCGCAGGCGCCGCGCTTCGGCCGAATAAGCCTCGGCCTTGTGCGCGACAAAGAAGAAATCGGAGAGGTCGCGACGGAAGCGCGTGGCGACGTTGGGCCGAAGCACCTTGACCGCAACCGACTTGCGGATGCCGGCGTGCAAGACCTCGCCGCGATGCACCTGCGCGATCGAGGCCGCCGCGACGGGAGGGCCGAAGCTCACAAACACGTCCTTCAGCGGCCGCTCCAGCGAGGTCGCGATCGCGGCTTCGGCTTCGTCCTGCGGAAACGGCGGCAGGCGGTCCTGGAGACTTTCGAGGTCGCGCGCCATGATCACGCCGACGACGTCGGGGCGTGTGGCCAGGAATTGTCCGAGCTTGAGATAGGCGGGGCCCATCCGCGTCAGCGCGCGCGATATCCGGGGGCCGTGCTTGACGCCACGCCGTTCGACCAGGCGCGCCAGCTTCAGCGCGAGCTGTCCCGGCGGCGGCACCAGGCTCGGATCGACCGAGCCGAACACGCCCTCGCGCGCAAACACGAACGCGGCGCGGATCAGGCGCGCAATGTGGGTGAAGGCAGAGATCACAAACGCCAGCCCGAATGCAGTGCGACGATGCCGCCGGACAGGGTCTGCCAGCTGACGCGGGCGAAGCCGGCGTCGCGGATCATGTCGGCGAAGGCGTTGGGTTTCGGAAACTTGCGGATGGACTCGACGAGATATTGGTAGGATTCGGCGTCGCCCGTGATCATGCGGCCGAGCGGCGGGATCACCTTGAACGAGAACAAGTCGTAGATCCGGTCGAGCCCGGGCATCTCGACGGTGGAGAATTCCAGGCACAGGAAGCGGCTGCCGGGCCTCAGCACGCGATGGGCCTCGCGCAGCGCCAGATCGATCCGGGGCACGTTGCGAATGCCGAAAGCGATCGTATATGCATCGAAGCTGCGGTCGGCGAAGGCGAGCGCTTCGGCATTGCCTTCGACGAAATCGACCCGGGTTTCGAGATGGCGCTTCGCGGCGCGCTCGCGGCCCACCGCCAGCATGTCGGTGTTGATGTCGCAGACGGTGGCATGGAAGCCGGTGCCCGCGGCCTTGGCGGCGCGGAACGAGATGTCGCCGGTGCCGCCTGCGACGTCGAGCAGCGCGAACGGCCGGTCGCTCCTGGGCGGGTCGAGCGCGGTGATCATGATGTCCTTCCAGACCCGGTGCAGGCCACCGGACATCAAATCGTTCATCAAATCATAGCGCGACGCCACGCTGTGAAACACATCGTTCACCAGCGTCTGCTTGTCCCCCAGGGGGACGTCCCTGAAGCCAAAATGCGTGGTTTCGCCCGGCCGATCCATTACTCTACTCCACTGGGCGAACCATAGCGCGCCCGCCGCAATGGCGCTATCACACCGCCCTCATAAGGTGAATGCCTGACCATGCCTGAATTGCCCGAAGTCGAGACCGTCCGCCGCGGCCTTCAGCCTGTGATGGAGGGTGCGAAAATCCTGGTGGCGGAAGCCCGCCGGCCGGACCTTCGCTTTCCGTTCCAGCCGGATTTCGTGGCCCGGCTCCAGGGGCAGGTCGTCACGGGGCTCGGCCGCCGCGCAAAATATCTCATGGCCGATCTCGCCTCCGGCGATGTGCTCTTGATGCATCTGGGCATGTCGGGCTCGTTCCGCGTCATCAAGCCGGACAACGAGGCAGCTCCGGGCGAGTTTCACTATCCGAGGGGTAAGGACTCCACGCACGACCATGTGCTGTTTCGGATGTCCTCCGGCGCCGACATCGTCTTCAATGACCCGCGCCGCTTCGGTTACATGAAAGTGATCGCACGTAGCGCACTCGAAGATGAGCCACTGCTGCGCGACCTCGGCCCCGAACCGCTCGGCAACGAGTTCGACGCCGCGATGCTGGCGCGGTCCTGCGAAGGCAAGACCACCAGCCTGAAGGCCGCGCTGCTCGACCAGCGCGTGGTGGCGGGGCTCGGCAACATCTATGTCTGCGAAGCCCTGCATCGCTCGCATCTGTCGCCGCGCCGGATCGCGGCGACGCTCGCGACCAAGGGTCGCAAGGGCGTTGGCGGCGGCGAGCCGACCGATCATGCGAAGCGATTGGTAGGTGCGATCCACACCGTGCTGAACGACGCCATCAAGGCCGGCGGCTCGTCCTTGCGCGACCATCGCCAGACCTCGGGTGAGCTCGGCTATTTCCAGCACTCGTTCAAGGTCTACGACCGCGAAGGCGAGACCTGCAAGACCCCGCGCTGCGGTGGCACGGTGAAGCGGTTCACGCAGAATGGCCGGTCCACCTTCTGGTGTCAGAAGTGTCAGAAGTGACGTAGCCCGTAGCCCGGATGGAGCGCAGCGAAATCCGGGTCCAGCGTGACCGCGGAGAGACTTCCCGGATTGCGCTGCGCTCCAACCGGGCTACGACGCGAAAATAGAGCGTCGACAAAAACCGCGAAGCGAAGCAATCCGGCCGGGCTGATGGCCGGATTACTTCGTCGCTGGGGCCCTTCCGGATGGTGAAGGGCCGACTGCCGTCAGAGCGATTGCCCCGCTCAGGACGCCAGTGTCGTGGTCTCGTCCGCCGAAAGATCGGCAGCGACATGCAGCATGCCGTCCGCAGGCGACATCACCTGATCGATCAGGACATTGGTCGTGGCGCTGAGCTCGAGCCGGGTTTCGATCCAGCGCCAGAGGCCGCGGATCTCGTCCGCCGACTTCCCGTTCGGCGCGAATTCGCTCACGGCAAGGCCGTTCGCGAGCGAATCCTGGTGGTCGTTACGCATCACGATCAGCGGGCGCGCGAGCACGTCCGAAAGATCGAGCGCCGCTTCCTCGGCGAGGGTGTTGGCGGCGTTGTCGATGCGCTGGCCGCGGATCGGCGTCTGGTTGAGCACGAAGCTGTAGGGCCGCTTCCAGGCGCGTGCGACGCTGAGCGTCGAGACGGTCGCCTCGATGTCGGCGACGCTCGGGCGGGCCGGGATCAGGCAGAGATCGGAATGGCGGATCGCAGCGGTGGTCGCGGCGCTGAGGCCGGCGGCGGTGTCGATGATCGCAAGCTGCAGGCCGCTGTTAGCCAGCATCTTCAGGCGCGGCTCGATGTCGGCGGCGTGATAGATCGGCTCGACGACGAGATCATCGGCGGCGCGGCGGCGCTGCCAGCTCGACAGGGTGCCCTGAGGGTCGGTCTCGATCAGGCGGACGGTGAAGCCGGCCTGCTTGGCCGCGAGCGCGAGCCCGATGGCGAGCGTGCTCTTGCCGCTGCCACCCTTTTGGGTGGCCAGTACGATCGTGTGCATTGGAAGATGAATCCTTTGGATTGCTTGGGTCTCGGGATAACGCCACGCGAACGTGCATCGCTTCTCGATGCTGAGCTCTTCTCGCTCAGGACGTGCCCTGCCCGATCCAAAGGGGACCGCGGATGTCCGAATCAACAGTAACGATGATGGCGAAATCGGGAATGCCGGCGAATCCGTAGCATTACTGGACCAGTAGTCGTACGTACCATGGTCCTCGCTGATGGGTTGCATCCGTGCCGCGCCGCCTCGGGGACACGAGAGTCGTTCTATCGCGGGCTTACTTCCGCACGCAGATCACGCGCACGACAGCGGCCTTGGCGTCCGTCGACGTGCCGTTCGCTGCGACCTCGTTCGCCTTCAGGAAATCGCGCACCGTTTCCGCGGACACCATCACCGCCTGTGATGCCGGCACCGATATCGCGGGTCCCGCGACCATCGCAGGCTTCAACAGCGCAATGCCGGCGAACTTGCCGTCGCCATCGATCGCCGGACCACCGGATAACCCGACCGCCGGCGGTGGGGACAGCATGGAATCGCTGCTCGGGACCGGCGCCAGCGCGGTCTTGGTGCTCGACACGCCGGCCGCGCCGCCCTGGCTCTGCGGATCGGCGATGCCGACGACATCCACGTTCGTCTTGGCCGCGCCGCCAGTAAGGCTGAGCGGCTTCAGGCCGCGCGCGCCGTAGATATGCAGCAGTGCAAGACCGCGCTCCTTGTCCTCGGCGAGGCGCTCGGCGCTGCCATAGCCGGTGATCGTGATGGCGAGGCAGTTGTCGGTGACGAGCCGGTCGGTGACGATCGCGCCGTCGTCGCTGACGACGAGGCCGGTGCCGTACTCGACGGTCTTGCGCGGCGGCGGCCCGGCTTGCGGTCCGGAGGGAAACGCGTTGAACGCGCTCGACATCGCGATCACGACCGGCTCGACCGTGTTCTCGGTCGCCTGGTCGTACAGGATCGTCATGGTGCGGACCTCGTCACCTCTGAAGGTGCCGCGGACGTAAAACTTCTTCAGGCCCTGCAAGCCCGAGAGCACGAAGAAATCGGGCTTCACCACGGTGTAGTCGACCTTGCGCCCGGACGGCTCCTTCTCGAGCTCCGCGAGTTTTGCCGCGGTCGGGTTCGCCTCCTTACGGCGGCTGAGCTGCACCTGCACGGTTCCGGTCGGCGAGGTCCATTTCGAGCCGTTGGCGTCGCTCGCCTGCTGCGGCACCAGTTTCGAGGGGATACCGAGCCGGGCGCCGCTGGTCGGCTCCGTCACGATCTTCCAGCCGACGCCGTCCTGCTTCTTTCGCGCCGTCTCGGCCAGCGCCGCGCGCTCCTGCGGATTGAGCACGCCGGTCGGCTTGCCGCCCTTGGCCTTCTGGTATTCCTTGATAGCGTTGACCAGGCGCGCGCTGACGTCGCCGGTGATGGCGCCGTTGTACTGGCCGACCCAGGCGAGATCGGATTGCAGCGACAGCCGCTCCGCCTGCGCCATAGCATCCGCCGTCGCCGATGGCGTCTGCGTTGCCGGAGGCCGGATTGGCACGGTCTGGACCGGCTTCGGCTTGGTACCGGGGATCTGCGGCGTCGTCATCTGGGCGTGCGCGCCTGTGGCAGCCGCAAACATCAAGGTTGCCGCAAGCATCGGTCTCATGACAAATCCAACCAGCCCATTGAACGCAATGCCATTCAAGCACATCTCGTTGGTCGCGAACAATGTTGGGCTGGTTCAGGCCTAAGGTCGAGCCGCGTACTCAGGTCCTGATCCTGAGGAGCGGCCTCAAGGCCGCTCGAAGGATGGCCGCGGTGAGATCGGGGCCTGCATGGTTCGAGACGGCGCTTTGCGCCTCCTCACCATGAGGAGTGAAAGCGACGGCTTGGTAAGAGAGGCGTACGACGATGCTGAGCCCGGACGAACTCGAACGCTATGCCCGCCATATCGTGCTGCGCGACGTCGGCGGACCGGGCCAGGCGGCGCTGAAGCGGGCCTCCGCGCTGGTGGTCGGTGCCGGCGGGCTAGGCGCGCCGGCGCTGATGTATCTGGCCGCCGCCGGTATCGGCACGCTCGGCGTGGTCGATGACGACGTGGTGTCGCTGTCCAATCTGCAGCGCCAGGTGATCCACACCACGCCCGATATCGGCCGGCACAAGGTCGAGAGCGCGGCCGAGCGGATTGCGGCGCTCAATCCGCATGTTCGCTTCGTCGGACACGCCACCTGGCTGAATGCGGACAATGCGCTCAGCCTGATCGGCGACTACGACCTCGTGCTCGACGGCTCCGATAATTTCTCGACGCGCTATCTGGTCTCGGACGCCTGCTTCTTCGCGAAGCGTCCGCTGATCACGGCGGCGCTCGGCACCTTCGATGGCTCGCTCACCACCATCCGCGCGCACGAGACCAACGAGCAGGGCGAATTCAATCCGACCTATCGCTGCCTGTTTCCGGAGGCGCCGCCGCCGGGTACCGTTCCTGCCTGCGCGGAAGCCGGCGTCATGGGTGCGCTGGCGGGCGTGCTGGGATCGATGATGGCGATGGAGGCGATCCGCGAGATCGTCGGCTTTGGCGACGGCCTCGTCGGCCGCCTCCTGATGATCGATGCGCGCGCGATGCGCTTCGAGACGCTGCGCTACGGGCGCGATCCGGCCAACCCGCTCAATGGCGACGGGCCCGTGGTCACCGACCTCAGCGCCCATCGCACTTGATTTGCCCCGTTACGCCGTGGCGGGCTTCTCGCTGTCGAGATGGGCCATCTGCTCGGCGGCATAGCGCGTGCCGGCGGCAACGTTGGGCGGAAACGCCTTTGCCAATGCTGCGAGATGCGTCTGTGTCAGCGTCACCTTCGTCGCGCCGAGCGCTTCGCTGAGACGATTGCGCGTACGCGCGCCCATGAGCGGGATGATCTCCTTGCCCTGCGCCGCCACCCAGGCGATTGCGACCTGCGCCGGCGTTGCGCCGATTTCGCCGGCGATGGCACGCAGGGACTCCACCAGCGCCAGATTGGCGTCGAGATTTGCGCCCTGGAAGCGCGGCGTCATCAGCCGGTAGTCCTTGCCCGCCCTGCCCGAGTCCTTCGACCAATGGCCGCTGATCAGGCCGCGCGCCAGGACGCCATAGGCGGTGATGCCAATGCCGAGCTCGCGGCAGGTCTTGAGAATGTCGCGCTCGATGCCGCGCTCGATCAGCGAATATTCGATCTGGAGATCGACGATCGGATGCACGGCATGCGCGCGGCGGATGGTGTCGGAGCCGACCTCGGACAGGCCGATATGCCTGATGTAGCCGGCCTTCACGAGATCGGCGAGGCCGCCGATGGTCTCTTCGATGGGAACGTTGGGGTCGAGCCGCGCCGGGCGGTAGATGTCGATATAGTCGGTGCCGAGCCGCTGCAGCGAATAAGCGAGGAAATTCCGGATCGCGGCAGGGCGGCAATCCATGCCGGTGAATTCACCGGCGGGGCCGCGTAGCGCGCCGAACTTGACGCTGATCTGCACCTTGTCGCGCGCCACTTCCTTCAGCGCATCGCGGATCAGCATTTCATTGTGGCCCATGGCATAGAAATCGCCGGTGTCGAGCAGCGTGATGCCGGCGTCGAGGGCCGCATGGACCGTGGCGATGCTCTCGCCGCGATCGGCCGGGCCATAGGCGTCCGACATGGCCATGCAGCCGAGACCAAGGGCAGAGACGCTGGGGCCGGTTGAACCGAGTTTGTGCTGTTCCATGATGGCTCTCCTCGAAAGGCGGCAGGCTGATTGCGCCGCGTGACGAGGGTGGATATGCGCCTGGTCCATTGCGTCGATAAGCTGGACAATCTGGAATGCCTTGTTCACATTACCGAACAATGACCGAGCCTGACCTGCGCGATCTCGACGTCTTCGTGGCAGTCGCCCGCACCCGGAATTTCCGGCGTGCGGCGGTCGAAATTCGCGTGTCGGTGTCGAGCCTTAGCCAGCGCCTACGCGACCTCGAGGAGCGCCTCGGCGTCCGCCTGATGAACCGCACCACCCGCAGCGTCGCCTTGACCGAGGCGGGCGAGCTGCTGCTGTCGCGGGTGGCACCTGCACTGCGCGATGTCGGCGATGCCCTGGCGGAGGTGCGGGGCCTGCGCGAGGTCGCCTCCGGCCGTCTGCGCATCAACGCGCCGCCCCCGGCCGTCGATCTCGTGCTGGCGCCGATGGTCGGGCCGTTTCTCGCCGCGCATCCGCAGGTGGATCTCGACGTCGTGTCCGAAAGCGGTTTCGTCGACATCGTGAGCGGGGGCTACGATGCCGGCGTGCGCTATGGCGAGCATCTCGCGCAGGACATGGTGGCGATCCCGCTGAGCGGTCCGCAGCACTATGTCGTCGTCGCCTCGCCCGATTATGTCGCGCGCCGCGGCGAGCCGAAGCATCCGAAGGATCTGCTCGATCATGATTGCATCCGCGCCCGGTATTCGAGCGGCGTGATGCACGATTGGGAGTTCGAGAAGGCCGGCCAGATCGTGAAGGTCGATCCGCCGGCCAAGCTGATCTCGACCAACATGAACCTTGCGATGCAGGCCGCGCTCGCCGGCGCGGGCATCTGGGCAAGCCTCGACGGTTATGTCGGCGAAGCCCTGAAGTCCGGCGCGCTGGTCAGCCTGATGGAAGACTGGTGCGAGCCGTTTCCCGGACCGTTTCTATACTATCCGAGTCGGCGCCAGACGCCGCCCGCGCTGCGCGCCTTCATCGATTTCGTCGCGGACTGGCGCAAGCGCGAGACGCGCAGACAGTAGACCTTCATGGTGAGGAGATGAGGGTGTGACGCGTGAGGCCGAAACCTCAGAGCATGCTCGGCAGCACGCGATCCGGCGGCTTGTGAGCGTCGAGGAAGGTGCGGATGTTGATGATCACCTTCTCGCCCATCTCGACGCGGCCTTCGATCGTGGCCGAGCCCATATGCGGCAGCAGCGCCACCTTTCCGGCCTTGGCGAGCCGCACCAGCTTTGGATTGACCGCGGGCTCGTGCTCGTAGACGTCGAGCCCGGCGCCGCCGATCTCGCCGCCTTCGATCAGCTTGATCAGCGTGTCCTCGTCGGTCACCTCGCCGCGCGCGGTGTTGACGATGTAGGCGTCTTTGCGGATCAGCTTCAGCCGCCGCGCCGAGAGCAAATGATAGGTCGCCGGCGTGTGCGGACAGTTCACCGAGATGATGTCCATCCGCGCCAGCATCTGATCGAGGCTTTCCCAATAGGTCGCGCCAAGCTCCTCGGCGATCTTCGGCGCGACGGGACGGCGGTTGTGATAGTGGATCTGCAGGCCGAAGGCGCGGGCGCGGCGCGCCACCGCCTGGCCGATGCGGCCCATGCCGATGATGCCGAGCCGCTTGCCGCCGATGCGGTGGCCCAGCATCCAGGTCGGCGACCAGCCCGGCCAGGGCTTTCCTTCGGTCAGAATCGAGGCGCCTTCGATCATCCGCCTGGGCACGGCGAGGATCAGCGCCATGGTCATGTCGGCGGTGTCCTCGGTCAGGACCTTCGGCGTGTTGGTGACGGTGATGCCGCGGGCATGCGCGGCCTCGACGTCGATATTATCGACGCCGTTGCCGAAATTGGCGATCAGCCGCAGCTTGCAGTCGGGCTGGTTGATGATGTCGGCGCTGATATGGTCGGTGACGGTCGGAACCAGCACGTCGGCGGTGCGTGCGGCTTCCGCGATCTGGTCGGCGGACATCGGCGTGTCCTCGAGATTGATCCGCGCGTCGAACAATTCGCGCATCCGCGTCTCGATCGAATCCGGCAGCTTGCGCGTCACCACGACGAGGGGCTTTTTCTTCACCGACATGTCCTGCTCTCATGAGGCGTCGCAAGCCGCCTCTGTCGCCAAAGGCCGGTCGTTGAGGTCTCATTAACCCGGTTGTTCGACACTGCCCTTGCCGTGTCCGTCCCCGGCGTTTCCTTCAAGCTCTCCCGATATTTCCGGCCGGAAAATCGGGGCAAACTGGTTGTTCAAGTGCCCGTCCTCTCTAGCAGAAGGCCGGGCCAAGACAAGAACCACGGGTCAAGGCTTCAAGGAGCCCGGTTTGGGGAACACCCGCGTGGGGCGGGTCAGGGGGTTGCGCGGCAGGTTTTGGAATTTGGGGTGAGGACCGGCTCGGGCCGGGTCTTCGACAGGAGACGGGTTGATGGCGTTGGGGCGTTTTTGTTCGGTGATGGCGCTCGTTTGCACCTGGTTGAGCGCTTCGGTCGGCCCCTCGCATTCGGCCAAGGATACGACGCCCCAGACCGCAAGCGGCCTGCCGGTGCCGCGCTATGTCAGCCTCAAATCGGATCATGTGAACGTCCGCGCCGGCCCGACCAAGGACAATGACGTGGCCTGGGTCTACACCCGTTCGGGCCTGCCGGTGGAAATCACCGCCGAGTTCGAGAATTGGCGCCGGGTGCGCGATTCCGAAGGCGCCGAGGGCTGGGTCTATCACTCGTTGCTGTCGGGCCGCCGCACCGCGGTCGTCACCATGAAGCACAAGGACGACCTCGCCCCGATCTACGATCGCGCCGACCTCGACAGCGCGGTCGCAGCAAGACTCCAGGCCGGCGTCGTCACGCAGGTAAAGAAGTGCGCTGCAAACTGGTGCCGCGTCACCGGCAACGGTTTCGACGGCTGGATCCAGCAGGAGCGCCTCTGGGGCGTGTATTCGGACGAGCAGGTCAACTGACGCGATAGAGCAGCAGCTGCTCGAACGTCATGCCCGGGCTTGTCCCGGGCAACCACGGACTTTCGTGTCGGCCCAAAACGTGGATGGCCGGGACGAGCCCGGCCATGACGATCAATTCAGCGATTCTAGGAAGACCTCAGCGCTTCTTGCGCAGGCGCACGACCATGTCGATGCGCGCGATCTCGTAACCCTCCGGCACCTCCGGCATCTTGGACAGCGCCAGATGCGGATCCTCGATGTCGACCAGCTCATGGCTGTTCTCGAGATAGTAGTGATGGTGGGTGGTAACGTTGGTGTCGAAGTAGGTCTTGGTGCCGTCGACGCTGACCTGGCGGAGCAGGCCGGCATCGGTGAGCTGGTTCAGCGTGTTGTAGACAGTCGCCAGCGACACCGGAACCTTGGCCAGTGTGGCTTCCTCGTAGAGCATTTCAGCCGTGAGGTGGCGAGCACCTTTGCCGAACAACAGCCAGCCCAGTGCCATGCGCTGACGCGTCGGACGGAGTCCGGCGGACTGGAGCATTTCGTTGACGTCGTGCCAGGGGCAGCCGGTGAGAGCCGGCTGGCGGCCGGACAGCAGGGCCGCGGAGTGGACGTCGTCGTCGTGATGGGGCGCAGTATTCTCGCTCATTTCCAGATTTCGGGCACGCGTGAACAATATCTCTCCGTAATATAAGAACAGAAAGATGCAGATGCAAGTTTCTCGCAACTAGAGAGGTTCTAATCAGGCTTGGAACTGGGCCGGGATCGCGTCATTTTACCTTCATGGATGCGCTTTGCTACCCGAAATAGCCTGTGTTAGAGAGCGCCCGGTTCCGCTTAGCCGATTTTGGCGGCAGCCGGGCATCGAAGCCCGGTCCGCAGTCCATCCGGGGCATGCGGGCGCAGCGCCTGACGGTGGCAATTGGCGTTGCTCTCCGACCGAGACGGGGCCCATTTTCGCCAAAAAGCGCCGCTCAATCGGAATTCAAACAGAGGCTCGTGCATGCTGAACAGGCGCAACGGTTACGAATACGAAGATCTGCTGGCCTGCGGCCGCGGCGAGATGTTCGGCCCGGGCAATGCCCAGCTGCCGTTGCCGCCGATGCTGATGTTCGACCGCATTACGGACATCAGCGACAATGGCGGCGAGTTCGGCAAGGGGGTGGTGCGCGCCGAGCTCGACGTGAAGCCCGACCTCTGGTTCTTCGGCTGCCACTTCAAGAACGACCCGGTGATGCCCGGCTGCCTCGGCCTCGACGCGCTGTGGCAAATGGTCGGCTTTTACCTGGGCTGGACCGGAGGCGAAGGTCGTGGTCGCGCGCTTGGCCTGAACGAGCTGAAGTTCAGCGGCCAGGTGCTGCCCGAGGCCCGCAAGGTTGTGTACAACGTCGATATCAAACGCGTGATGCGTTCAAAGCTGGTGCTCGGTATCGCCGACGGGTGGCTTTCGGTCGATGACCAGATTATTTATCGCGCCAAGGACTTGAAGGTTGGCCTGTTCAAGCAGGGCACGAGCCTGGGCTGAGCGCATCACCAAGACATCAACGATTAAGGCGAGGCTGTCATGAGGCGGGTTGTGGTCACCGGGATGGGCATCGTCTCGTCGATCGGAAACAACACCCAGGAAGTGCTTGCGAGCCTTCACGAGGCGAAGTCAGGCATTTCGCGGGCTGAGAAATATGCCGAGCTCGGCTTCCGTTCGCAGGTGCAGGGCGCGCCGACGCTCGATCCCGCCACGGTGGTCGACCGCCGCGCGATGCGTTTCCTCGGTCAGGGCGCGGCATGGAATCACGTCGCGATGGAACAGGCGATCCAGGACTCCGGTCTATCGCCTGACGAAGTCTCCAACATCCGCACCGGCATCATCATGGGCTCCGGCGGCCCCTCCGCCCGCACCATCGTCGAATCCGCCGACATCACCCGCACCAAGGGACCGAAGCGTGTCGGACCGTTTGCGGTGCCGAAGGCGATGTCGTCCACGGCCTCGGCGACGCTTGCGACCTGGTTCAAGATCAAGGGCGTGAACTATTCGATCTCGTCGGCCTGCGCGACGTCGAACCATTGCGTCGGCAATGCCTATGAGACGATCCAGATCGGCAAGCAGGACGTCATCTTCGCCGGCGGCTGCGAGGAGCTGGACTGGTCGCTCTCCGTGCTGTTCGACGCCATGGGTGCGATGTCCTCGAAATACAATGACACGCCCGCCACCGCCTCGCGTCCCTACGACGTCAACCGCGACGGCTTCGTCATCGCCGGCGGTGCCGGCGTACTGGTGCTGGAAGAGCTCGAACATGCCAAGGCGCGCGGCGCCCGCATTTACGGCGAGATCGTCGGCTACGGCGCGACCTCGGACGGCTACGACATGGTCGCGCCCTCGGGCGAAGGCGCCGAGCGCTGCATGCGCATGGCGATGTCGACGGTGAAGACCAAGGTCGACTACATCAATCCGCACGCGACCTCGACGCCGGCCGGCGACCCGCCGGAGATCGACGCGCTCCGCCGCGTGTTCGGAAGTGGCGAGAAGTGCCCGCCGATCTCGGCGACCAAGGCGCTGACCGGCCACTCGCTGGGCGCCACCGGCGTGCAGGAGGCGATCTACTCGCTGCTGATGATGAATAACGGCTTCATCTGCGAGAGCGCCCACATCCAGGAGCTCGATCCCGTGTTCGCCGACATGCCGATCGTTCGCAAGCGCATCGACAACGTCAAGATCGGCACCGTGCTGTCGAACTCCTTCGGCTTCGGCGGCACGAACGCCACGCTGGTGTTCAGCCGAATGGATGTGTGACGTCGTTGTTGGCGCACTGTTGATTTTCTCGTCATGGCCGGGCTTGTCCCGGCCATCCACGTCTGGGGCCCATGCTGCGAAGGACGTGGATGCCCGCGACAAGCTCGGGTACGACGAAAGCGGAGGGTGATCGAGAGATGGAAGGTCTGATGAAAGGCAAGCGCGGTCTGATCATGGGCATCGCCAATGATCATTCGATCGCCTGGGGCATGGCGAAGACGCTGCATGCGCACGGCGCCGAGCTTGCCTTTACCTTCCAGGGCGAGGCCCTCGGCAAGCGCGTCAAGCCGTTGGCGGAGCAGCTCGGCGTCGATCTGGTGCTGCCCTGCGACGTCGAGGACATCGCCAGCGTCGATGCGACCTTCAATGTACTCCGCGAAAGTTGGGGCAAGCTCGATTTCGTCATCCACGCGATCGGCTTTGCCGACAAGAACGAGCTGAAGGGCCGCTACGCCGACACCAGCCGCGAGAACTTTTCACGCACTATGGTGATCTCCTGCTTCTCGTTCACGGAAGTGGCAAAGCGCGCCGCCGAGCTGATGACCGAGGGCGGCAGCATGATCACGCTGACCTTCGGCGCCTCGGAGCGCGCGATGCCGAACTACAACGTGATGGGGGTGGCCAAGGCGGCGCTGGAAGCCTCCGTGCGCTATCTCGCCGCCGATTTCGGACCGCGCGGCATCCGCGTCAACGCGATCTCCGCGGGCCCCATTCGCACGCTTGCCGGCTCCGGCATCGGCGAGGCGCGCGCGATGTTCGCCTTCATGCAGAAGCATTCGCCGCTCCGCCGCGGCGTCACGCTCGACGAGCTCGGCGGCTCGGCGCTGTATCTGCTGTCGGATCTCTCCGGCGGCGTGACCGGCGAGATCCACTATGTCGATTCCGGCTACAACATCGTCCTGATGCCGCGGCCGGACGATATGAAGGCGGAATAGACGAAGCTGCCGTAGGGTGGGCAAAGGAGCGTAAGCGACGTGCCCACGATCTCTCAGCGGTCGCCATAGATAGAAGACGTGGGCACGCTACGCTTTGCCCACCCTACGAGAGTTCGGCTAACCCGCCGCGATCTTCTCCGCCCGCTGGAACGCCGGACGTGCCATGCAGCGTGCGAGATAGGCATCGAAGGCGGGGCGCGACGGCACCATCTTGAACAGGCGCACCGCGTAATTCAGGCCCGAGCCGATCGTGATGTCGGCGGCCGAAAACTCCTCGCCGAGAATCCACGGCCCCTTGGCAAGCGCAGCTTCCAGCACGTCGAACACCTGCGTCGCGCTGCCCCAGGCGGCGGTCGAGGTCGGGATTTCGATCTTGGTGAAGATCTGGATGATGGCGGGCTCGATGCAGCCCGGCGAGAAGAACAGCCATTGCAGATAGCGGGCGCGGCGCGGATCGGTCACGGCAGGCGCAAGCTTCGTCTCCGGATAGCGGTCGGCAATATAGGCGCAGATCGCGGCGCCCTCGCCGAGCGCGGCGTCGCCGTCGCTGAGCGCGGGAACCTTGCCCATCGGATTGATCTTCAGATAGTCCGGCGCCTTCTGGGCGCCAGTCGAGATGTCGGTCAGCACGCGTTCATAGGCAAGGCCGCTCTCTTCCATCAGCCAGAGCGTCGTGAACGAACGCGAGCGGGGCGACCAATAGAGCTTGATCATGGCGGGGAACCTTCCATCTGCGTGAGGCGGGCGAGGCTATTCATCGCGTGTCTGCTTCGAAATCGCAACGCACCACGGTTGGTCCGATGCGGCGATCGGTCGTCAACATCTTGGTCGACGCGAATGAGTGCGTGTCAGTCTTGCTTCAGATAGCCGGGAAGCCCCCGATCGAGCCGGTCGGTGATGAGCGCCCGCGTTCTCTCGCGCAGGATCGCGCTGCTCGAAGCGGTCGCGGGCGGGTTGGGGAACTGGTCATTGTCGAGCTTGTTAAGCGGGTCTTCGGTCAGTCGCATACTTGCGGCGAAGTTCGCGCCGAAATTTACAAAGGGGCGCTTGATCTCCTCGTAGCTCCGGCCGTCGATCAGGTTGATCGAGATGTTCGCGAACAAATGCGAATGCCGGATCAGATTTCCGAGCCCTTGATTGAATGTGCCGATTCCGTTCAACATCATGCGGCTGCCCGGCAATTCTCCCTTGTACGTCGTCGCAACCAGATAGCGATCGCAGCTCACGTTCGGCGTGATGCCACGCACGATCGCTGGCAGGCGTTCGTTGGGATCGGGAATGAATCGCGATTTCGGATGATAGAACGGTTCGAAGGCGCCCTTGGGGTAGGCGATCCTGCGAACACCGGGATCGCCGCCGGTTGCCGCTTTCACGCGCGCTAACACGAGATCGTCGAGACCCCAGTCGATAGGAACTTCGGCCTCCTCGTTCTCGAAGATGGTCAGCCCGAACTTCTGGACGGAGTAGCGCTCCCCGATCACGGAGATTACGCCGAGCTTGCAGGGGCCGACGTCCACCGCTTGCGGTTTGTTCGCTGCCGGATGCTTGGCCTTCGGCGCAGCCTTTCTCGCAACAGGCTTGGCTGTTGCCGGCGGTGTGGCAGTTGGTGGAGCGGAGGGAGACTGGGCCCATCCGGTCGATGCACAAAGCGATGCGAACAGGGCGGCGACGGCGAGATTGCGTAACATGACTCGGGAGCGGAAGTTGCTGAGATGCAATCCGCAAACTAGAGCGTGCGGGGCGCCTCCGCAAGCAGAACCTATGACGTCTTCTGCCACCGATAATATTTCATCATGAACCCGTTTGACGCCTCGATCTCTTCCTTCTCGAACACAAAACCTTCGCGCTCGTACCAGCGCCAGGCCTTTTCGTTCTCGCGCACGCAGCGCAGATACATCTCATCCGGCATTTGCGTGCGAGTGAAGGCGAGCAGCTTTCGCCCGAGCGATTGCCCCTGATAGTCGGGTCCGACGAAAAGCATGTCGAGATAGAGTTTTGGCACATGCAGCGCCAGCATGGCGGCGATGGTGCCGCGATCATCAGCGACGAACAGGCTCCAGCCGTTCTCGATCTCGCGCCGGATGCGCGCGCGGAGATTGGCGAGCAGAAAGTCGCTGGCCTCGCCGAGGCCGGTCGAGACCCAGCTCTCCATCCAGACGCGGCCGACCTCGTCATATTCGTCGGCGCGGGCGGGGCGGATGATCGGGTGCGACATCGGAGCCTCAGGCCCGCTGGCTGCGCACAGGCGGGCGTGCGCGCACTTTGCCGGCCGACAGGCACACCACTTCGGAGATTTGCAGCAGCTGCCGCGCCAGCGGGCTGGTCTTGCGCCAGACCATGCCGATGGTGCGGAATGGCTGCGGGTCGCGGAAGCGCGCGAGCGAGACCGACGCCGATCGCGTTTCCACTGGCACCGCCATCTCCGGGATCAACGTGACCCCGATGCCGGCGCTGACCATCTGGACCAGCGTCGACAGCGAATTGGCATCCAGCATCTCGCGCGGTGGCGCCGACTGCATGTTGCAAAACGACAGCGCCTGATCGCGGAAGCAGTGTCCCTCTTCGAGCAGCAACAGGCGCATCTCGCGCATCATCTCGCGCGACGGCGCCGGGGTCCCCTCATCTGCGCTCGGCCGGACCAGCAGGAATTTCTCCTCGAACAGGGCGACCTCGGTGAGCGAAGGCTCGGACACCGGCAGCGCCACGATGGCGGTGTCGAGCCGTCCCTCCACCAGCTCCTGGATCAGCCGCGGCGTCATCGTTTCGCGCACGCGGATGTCGAGCTCCGGATGCATGCGCGTCAGATTCTTCGTGATGGTGGGCAGCAGATACGGCGCGATCGTCGGGATCATGCCGATGCGCAGGCGGCCGGCGAAGCGGTCCTGCGAGGCGCGGGCGAAATCGCCGAGCTCATCGACCGAGCGCAAAATGTCGCGGACGCGTTGCGCGAGCTCCTCGCCGAACCGGGTCAGCGCCACCTGCCGGGCGCTGCGCTCCAGCAGCAGGCCGCCGAGCGTCTCCTCCAACTCCTTGATCTGCATCGACAAGGCCGGTTGCGAGATGGAGCAGGACTCGGCCGCCCGGCCAAAATGGCCATGACGCGCCAGCGCGTCGAAATACCGGAGCTGGCGCAGCGTCAGGTTTATCATCAGAAAATCCTATCGCAGCGATCATTAAAGTCAACTTTACCTGATAGGACGCGACGCTTAGAGTGGTTCTACCTGGTCAAAGGCGCAAGTTCGACGCCACCAGAGGAGGTATTCATGGACGACACTTCGAAGTGCCCGTTTTCGGGTGGAAAACGCGTGCCAGCGAACCGCGATTGGTGGCCAACTCAGCTCAGCATCGAGATGCTGCACAAGAATTCCGGCCTGTCCGATCCGATGGGCGGCGAATTCGACTATGCCAAGGAATTCAAGACGCTCGACCTTAACGCGGTCGTCAAGGATCTGACCGCGCTGATGACGGACTCGCAGGAGTGGTGGCCCGCCGATTTCGGTCACTATGGCGGTCTCATGATCCGCATGGCCTGGCACAGCGCAGGCACCTACCGCATCACCGACGGCCGTGGCGGCGCCGGTGCCGGCCAGCAGCGTTTCGCACCGCTCAACAGCTGGCCCGACAACGCCAACCTCGACAAGGCACGCCGGCTGCTGTGGCCGATCAAGCAGAAATATGGCCGCAAGCTCTCCTGGGCCGACCTGATGGTTCTCGCCGGCAACGTCGCGCTGGAATCGATGGGCTTCAAGACCTTCGGCTTCGCTGGCGGACGCGCGGACGTCTGGGAGCCGGAAGAGCTCTATTGGGGTCCCGAAGGCACGTGGTTGGGTGATGAGCGCTACAGCGGTGAACGCCAGCTCGCCGAGCCGCTCGGCGCGGTGCAGATGGGCCTGATCTACGTCAATCCGGAAGGCCCGAACGGCAAGCCGGATCCGGTTGCCGCGGCCAAGGACATCCGCGAGACCTTCGCCCGCATGGCGATGAACGACGAAGAGACCGTCGCGCTGATCGCCGGCGGCCACTCCTTCGGCAAGACTCACGGCGCCGGCGATCCGTCGCTGGTCGGTCCGGAGCCGGAAGCGGGCGCGCTCGAGGATCAAGGCCTCGGCTGGAAGAGCAAGCACGCTTCGGGCCTCGCCGGTGATTCCATCACCAGCGGTCTCGAAGTGACCTGGACGACGACGCCGACCAAGTGGAGCAACAACTTCTTCGAGAACCTGTTCAACTACGAATGGGAGCTTACGAAGAGCCCGGGCGGTGCGAACCAGTGGACCGCCAAGGGCGCCGACGCGATCATTCCCGACGCCTTCGACAAGTCGAAGAAGCATCGGCCGACCATGCTGACGACCGACCTCTCGCTGCGCTTCGATCCGGCCTACGAGAAGATCTCGCGTCGCTTCCTGGAGAACCCGGCTCAGTTCGCGGACGCCTTCGCCCGCGCCTGGTTCAAGCTCACCCATCGCGACATGGGTCCGATCCAGCGCTATCTCGGCCCTCTGGTGCCGAAGGAAACGCTGATCTGGCAGGATCCGATTCCGGCCGTGAATCACGAGCTGGCCAGCGAGCAGGACATCGCTGCGCTGAAGAGCAAGATCCTGGCTTCGGGTCTGTCGGTCTCCGAGCTGGTCTCGACCGCCTGGGCGTCCGCCTCGACGTTCCGCGGCTCCGACAAGCGCGGCGGCGCCAACGGCGCGCGCATCCGTCTTGCCCCGCAGAAGGATTGGGAGGTGAACCAGCCGGCTCAGCTCTCCAAGGTTCTCGGCAAGCTTGAAGCGATCCAGAAGGACTTCAACGCGTCCTCAGGCGCGAAGAAGGTCTCGCTCGCGGATCTGATCGTGCTCGGCGGTTCTGCCGCGGTCGAGAAGGCGGCCAAGGATGCCGGCGTCGACGTGAAGGTCGGCTTCACGCCGGGCCGCATGGATGCCTCACAGGCGCAGACCGACGCTGAGTCCTTCGCGCCGCTCGAGCCGCGGGCCGATGGCTTCCGCAACTATGTCGGCAAGAAGCATCAGTTCCTGCAGCAGGAAGAAGCCCTCGTCGATCGCGCGCAGCTTCTGAAGCTGAGCGGCCCCGAGCTGACCGCGCTGGTCGGCGGCTTGCGCGTGCTCGGCGCCAATGCGAACGGCTCGAAGCACGGCGTCTTCACGTCGAAGGTGGGCACGCTGAGCAACGACTACTTCGTCAACCTGCTCGGCATGAGCACGCAATGGACGCCGGCTTCCGACGGCACTTACGAGGCCCGCGACCGCAAGACCAATGCGGTGAAGTGGACCGGCACGCGCGCCGACCTGATCTTCGGCGCACACTCGCAGCTCCGCGCCTTCGCCGAGGTCTATGCTTCGTCGGACTCCAAGGAGAAGTTCGTAAAGGACTTCGCCAAGGCCTGGACCAAGGTGATGAACCTCGACCGTTACGACATCGCGGGCTGAGGTCGACTGATCTCACCTCGGGCTCGATGCAACCTCTCCCGCTTGCGGGGGAGGTCGCGCCGAAGGCGCGGGTGGGGGCTCTCTCGTCGTTGGGAGTCTCTTTGCGGAAGCACCCGCACCCCAACCTTCCCCCGCAAGCGGGAGAGCGGGCGCATCTCGCCCGGAGCGAACACAAACAAAAAGGGCGGCCCTTCGGCCGCCCTTTCGTTTTTCTGCAGTGTAGCGAGCGCTTACTCGCCGGCGGCTTCGCGCGGGGCCTTCTCGCCCTCGCCGCCCTTGCCCTCGAGGTCTTCGCCGGTGGTCTGATCGACCACCTTCATCGACAGGCGGGTCTTGCCGCGATCGTCGAAGCCGAGCAGCTTGACCTTGACCTTGTCGCCTTCCTTGACGACGTCGGAGGTCTTCTGCACGCGCGCCGAAGCGAGCTGGCTGATGTGGACGAGACCGTCCTTGGAGCCGAAGAAGTTCACGAAGGCGCCGAACTCCATCACCTTGACGACGGTGCCGTCATAGATCTGGCCGACTTCCGGATCGGAGGCGATCGACTTGATCCACTTGATCGCAGCCTTCATGGCCTCGCCGTCGCTGGAGGCGACCTTCACGGTGCCGTCGTCCTCGATGTTGACCTTGGCGCCGGTCTTCTCGACGATCTCGCGGATCACCTTGCCGCCGGTGCCGATCACTTCGCGGATCTTGTCGGTGGCGATCTTAAAGGTCTCGATGCGCGGCGCGTATTCGCCGAGCTCGGCGCGGGCGTTGGTGAGCGCCTTGGCCATCTCGCCGAGGATGTGGATACGACCATCCTTGGCCTGGGCCAGTGCCACCTTCATGATCTCTTCGGTGATGCCCTCGATCTTGATGTCCATCTGGAGCGAGGTGATGCCCTGCTCGGTACCGGCGACCTTGAAGTCCATGTCGCCGAGATGGTCCTCGTCGCCGAGGATGTCCGAGAGAACCGCGAAGCGCTTGTCTTCGAGGATCAGGCCCATCGCGATGCCCGCGGTCGGCCGCTTCAGCGGCACGCCGGCATCCATCAGCGCGAGCGAAGCGCCGCAGACCGAAGCCATCGAGGACGAACCGTTCGACTCGGTGATCTCCGACACCACGCGCGTGGTGTAGGGGAATTCGTGGTGCGGCGGCAGCACCGGGTGGATCGCGCGCCAGGCGAGCTTGCCGTGGCCGATCTCGCGACGCTTGGTGCCGCCGAGGCGACCGGTCTCACCGACCGAGTAGGGAGGGAAGTTGTAGTGCAGCAGGAACGTCTCTTTGTACGTTCCCGACAGCGCGTCGATGTACTGCTCGTCCTCGCCGGTGCCGAGCGTGGTCACGACCATCGCCTGGGTCTCGCCGCGGGTGAACAGCGCCGAACCGTGGGCGCGGGGCAGCACGCCGACTTCGGCGACGATGTTGCGGACGGTCTTGCTGTCGCGACCGTCGATGCGCTTGCCGGTGTCGAGGATGTTCCAGCGAACGATCTTGGCTTCGAGCTCCTTGAACACGCCGGCGATGCGCAGCTTGTCGTATTTCGGCTCCTGCCCTTCCGGGAAGTAGTGGGCGATCACCTTTTCCTTGACCTTGCCGACCGCGGCGTAGCGATCCTGCTTGACCGGAATGGCGTAGGCGGCGCGCAGCTCCTGCTCGACGAGGCCGAGCATTTCCTTCTCGAGCGCCGAATTGTCGATCACGGTGACTTCGCGCGGCTCCTTCGCAGCCTTCTCGGCGAGCTCGATGATCGCGTTGATGACCGGCTGGAAGTGGCGGTGACCGAACATCACCGCGCCGAGCATGATGTCTTCGTTCAGCTCCTTGGCTTCCGATTCCACCATCAGCACGGCGTCGGCGGTGCCGGCGACGACCAGGTCGAGCTGGGTGTCGACCATCTCGTCGAGCGTCGGGTTGAGGATGAACTCGTCATTGGCGAAGCCGACGCGTGCCGCGCCGATCGGGCCCTTGAAGGGCGCGCCGGACAGCGTCAGCGCAGCGGACGAAGCCACCAGCGCGACGATATCAGGATCGTTTTCCATGTCGTGCGAGAGCACGGTGACGATCACCTGGGTCTCGTTGCGCCAGCCGTCGACGAACAGCGGACGGATCGGACGATCGATCAGGCGGGAGACCAGCGTCTCCTTCTCGGTCGGACGTCCCTCGCGCTTGAAATAGCCGCCGGGAATGCGGCCCGCAGCGTAGGTCTTCTCCTGGTAGTCGACGGTCAGCGGCAGGAAGTCGACGCCTTCGCGCGGCGCCTTGGCCGCGACGACGGTGGCGAGCACCACGGTCTCGCCATAGGTGGCGACGACGGCGCCGTCGGCCTGACGGGCGATCTTGCCGGTTTCCAGCTTGAGAGTGCGTCCACCCCAGTCGATCTCGACCGAATGCTTATTGAACATAGATGTCTTCTTTCATGGGTTCTCGAAAGAAGGACGGCTCGAAAAACAAAAACCATGCGCAAGATTGCGGGGCGCTGATCGAAGCGGGTGATCAGCGTCCTGCGATCCTGCCATGGTTTTTGGATTTCGGATGGCGTCCATCCTTTCGGATCATACGGGCGCCTTGCCCGTTGTGCCCAGCCGCCGGATTGCTGCTGGACTGTCAGTCGGCACGAATGCGAACACCGAATTGCGATCTTCGCTCATCATGCCCGGATGCTGGCCGTCAACGGCCCGCATCCGACGTGCACGCAACCTCGATCAAAAAGCTTAAAATAAGCGCTTTCGTTCGAAACCACGTGCGAAAACGCGCGCCGTTGGCGCGCGCTAGAACTCTTAACGGCGAATGTTGTGCTTCTCGAGCAGCGCCTTGTAACGCGCCTCGTCCCGCTTCTTGAGGTAGTCGAGCAGCGAGCGGCGGGTCGAGACCAGCTTCAAGAGGCCGCGACGCGAATGGTTGTCCTTCACGTGGGTCTTGAAATGGTTGGTGAGGTTGTTGATGCGTTCCGACAGGATCGCGACCTGAACCTCGGGCGAGCCGGTATCGCCGGCCTTGTTGGCATTCGTCTTGATGACTTCCGCTTTGCGTTCTGCGGCAATCGACATCGTCAATTTCTCTCGTTGCGACCGGGGCTGGCAGTCAGGCCGGTCAGGTTGAACACACGCTTGGGGATGATTTCGCCATTGCCGACTTCAGCAAGCGCGAGAAGATGGCCTGCCACCGTGACATAGACTGTGCCGCTACAAGTGGGCGCATCCCGTCCGCGCAACAAAACGGCCTGGCCCCGATGGAGCCTTGCCGCATCAGCCCGAGTGACGGCCAGTGCCGGGATGTCGTCCAGCGCGGTCTCAACGGGCATAAGCGCGTCGGCGAGGCTACCCTCGCCGGACGCGGCTCTATCGCACAAAGCCTCCAGCTGATCCAGCGGAATCATGTCGTTTTCGCCAAATGGGCCGACCAGGGTCCGCCTGAGCGCGCAGATATGGCCGTAAGTACCGAGAATCCGGCCCATATCGCGGGCCAGCGCCCGGACGTAGGTGCCCTTGCCGCATTCGGCCTCGAATACGGCCCGGTCGTTATCCGGTTGATCCACAAGAATTAATTGGTGAATTTCGACCGGGCGGGGAGCCAGCTCCACGACCTCGCCATCGCGGGCGAGGTCGTAGGCGCGCTCGCCCTGGATCTTGATCGCGGAATAACGCGGCGGGATCTGCTCGATCACCCCGGTGAAGCGGGGCAACAGGGCCAGGATGGCCTCGCGGGTCGGACGCTGGTCGGAGGTCGCGGTCACCCGGCCCTCGATGTCGTCGGTGTCGCGCTCCTCGCCCCAGCACACCGTGAACTGGTAGCGCTTGCGGCCGTCCATGACGAAGGGAACGGTCTTGGTGGCTTCCCCGAGCGCGATCGGCAGCCCGCCCGAGGCGAGCGGATCGAGCGTGCCGGCGTGTCCGGCGCGCTTGGCGTTGAACAGGCGCTTGAGCACCGCGACCGCCTGCGTCGAGGTCATGCCGATCGGCTTGTCGAGCACGACCCAGCCATGGACGTCGCGCCGGTCGCGGCGAACCTGGTTGCCCTTCTGCTTGGCATTGGCACGCGGATCGTTGTTGACGCGGCGCGGCTCCTGATGCGGCTGCGAATCGCCGCCCATGTCCGCAAAATTATTTTTCTGCACCTCGCGCTGATCGGCCTGTTCGCCGCTGATCGTGTCGTGAGCCGGGTCCATGGTCATCGTTCTTCTTCCCGATCCGTCTCCGGATCCTGTTCCAAATCCTGTTCGAGGTCCTTCTGAACCGCAGGTGTTCGCAAAAGCTTCTCGATCCGTTCCGCTTCGTCGAATCGTTCGTCGACGCGGAAACGAAGATCAGGTGCAAATTTCAGGTTAACGCGCCGCGCGACCTCGCCGCGCAGAAACTTCTTGTTGCGTTCGAGCGCAGCAATGACGACCGCGGTGTCGTGGCCACCGAGCGGCATCACATAGACTGTCGCGAGCTTCAGGTCGGGCGACATCCGCACCTCCGGCACGGTGATGATGTGACCTTCAAGATCCGCATCATGCACATTGCCTTGCGCCAGAATATCGGCCATCGCGTGGCGAACCTGCTCGCCGACGCGCAACTGACGTTGCGAGCCTCCGCCGGGTGCGGAAGTTTTTTTCTGATGATGGCGTGGCATTCTCGAAAATCACCTCGTCATGCCCGCGTTTGGGACACGAGCATTGTCATTTGTCCTGTTGAAACGAATGCGGTGCGATGGCCGGAATAAATCCGGCCATCGCACTCCCGCAATTGCAGCTCAAAAAGATCCAGTCGCTTCGGTAAGATTTGGACTTACAGGGAGCGCTGGATCGTCTCCACGCGATAACACTCGATGACATCGCCTGCGCGCATGTCGTGGTAGTTCTCGAAGGCCATGCCGCATTCCTGACCGGACTGGACTTCCTTCACTTCGTCCTTGAAACGCTTCAGCGTCGACAGCTTGCCTTCGTGCACGACGACGTTGTCGCGGATCAGGCGCACATTGGCGCCGCGTTCCACGGTGCCGTCGGTGACGCGGCAGCCGGCGACCTTGCCGACCTTGGAGATGTTGAAGATCTCCAGGATGGAGGCATTGCCGAGCATGGTTTCGCGCAAGGTGGGCGCGAGCAGGCCGCTCATCGCCTTCTTCACGTCGTCCACGAGGTCGTAGATGATGTTGTAGTAGCGGATCTCGATGCCGTTGCGCTTGGCCGCCGCAGCGGCCTCCTTGTTGGCACGAACCGAGAAGCCGATGATCGCGGCGTTGAAGCCTTCGGCCAGCGTCACGTCGGATTCCGAGATGCCGCCGACGCCGGCATGCAGGATGCGGGCTGCGACTTCGTCGGTGCCGAGCTTCTCCAGCGAGCCGAGGATCGCTTCCAGCGAGCCCTGCACGTCGGCCTTGATGATCAGCGGGAATTCCTTGCGGCCCGCGGTCTTCAATTGCGACATCATCTGCTCGAGCGAGCCGCGCATGCCGGAGATCGAGGCAGCCGCGTTCTCGCGCTTCTGGTGCGCACGGTAGCTGGTGACCTGGCGGGCGCGGGCTTCGTTCTCGACCACGGCGAGACGGTCGCCGGCTTCCGGCGGACCGTTGAAGCCGAGCACTTCGACCGGCACCGACGGGCCGGCTTCCTGCACGGTTTCGCCCTGATCCGAGATCAGCGCGCGGACGCGGCCCATCTCGGCGCCTGCGACGATGATGTCGCCGACCCGGAGCGTGCCGCGCTGGACCAGCACGGTCGCGACCGGACCGCGGCCGCGATCGAGCTTGGCTTCGATCACGGTGCCCTCGGCCGGCCGTTCCGAATTGGTCTTGAGGTCGAGGATATCGGCCTGGAGCGCGATCATCTCGAGCAGCTTGTCGAGATTGGTCTTGTTCTTGGCGGACACTTCGACGTCGACGACTTCGCCGCCGAAGGATTCCACCTGCACCTCGTGCTGGAGCAGCTCGGTGCGCACGCGCTCGGGCTTGGCGTCGGGCTTGTCGATCTTGTTGATGGCAACGATGATCGGCACCCGCGCCGCCTTGGCGTGGTTGATGGCTTCGATCGTCTGCGGCATGACGCCGTCATCGGCCGCAACCACCAGCACGACGATGTCGGTCACCTTGGCGCCGCGGGCGCGCATCGCGGTGAACGCGGCGTGACCGGGCGTGTCGATGAAGGTGATCTTCTTCCCGCTTTCGGGCGACAGCACCTGATAGGCGCCGATATGCTGGGTGATGCCGCCGGCTTCGCCGGAGACGACGTTGGCATGACGGAGCGCGTCGAGCAGCGAAGTCTTGCCGTGGTCGACGTGACCCATGACGGTCACCACGGGCGAACGGGTCTCGGTGTCGGTCGAATCGTCGGTGGCGTCGAACAGACCTTCTTCAACGTCGGAGGCAGCAACGCGCTTGACGGTGTGGCCGAGCTCTTCGGCAATGAGCTGCGCGGTGTCGGCGTCGATCACGTCGGTGATCTTGTGCATCGCGCCCTGCTTCATCAGCATGCGGATGACGTCGACCGCGCGCTCGGCCATGCGGTTGGCGAGCTCCTGGATCGTGATCGCTTCCGGAATGACCACCTCGCGGATGAGCTTTTCCTTCGGCTCGTTCGAGGCGTGCCCCTTCAGGCGCTGGGTACGGCGGCGGAACGAGGCGATCGAACGCTCGCGGACTTCGTCGGCATTGAGCGCGGTGACGACGGTCAGGCGGCCGCGCTCCTTCTGCGGGCCGGGCTTGTGGGTGGGCTTGGGGGCTACCACGGGACGCGCGGCGCCGCCGGGACCGCGGCGGATCTGGCGCGGACCATCGTCCTCGTCCGGGCCGGCAGCAACCGCGGGAGCGCGGCCCAACGGGCCACCTGCCGGTCTCGCTGTGGTCGTTCCGGGGCGCGCGGTCGATGTTCCCGGGCGTGCCGTGGTGGTGCCGGCCCGGACGAGGACGATGGTCCGCGCC
>NZ_PTFE01000086.1:0-34851 GCF_002936975.1 Bradyrhizobium sp. AC87j1 | reverse complement strand
GACGCCAACGGCCTGCTGACGGTCTCGACCACCAACGACTACGCGTCCTCGACCATCGGTTCGAGCGCCGCAGGTGGTGCGATCGGCGGTACGCTGACTTCGTCGCTGACGTTCTCGACGGCTTCCAGCCCCGTCCAGGATACGGTTGCGCAGACCTCGCGTGCGAATCTCGTCAACCAGTACAACAACATCCTGAACCAGATCGACTCGACGGCGCAGGACTCCTCGTTCAACGGTGTCAACCTCTTGAACGGCGACCAGCTCAAGCTGGTGTTCGACGAAACCGCCAAGTCGAGCCTCAGCATCACCGGCGTGACCTACAACTCCAAGGGTCTTGGCCTCGCTGCGTTGACCAGCGGTGTCGACTTCATCGACAACGCTGCCACCAACAAGGTGTTGTCGAACCTGAATACGGCGTCGAGCACGCTGCGCTCGGAAGCCTCAGCTCTGGGTTCGAACCTGACGATCGTGCAGGTTCGTCAGGACTTCAACAAGAACCTGATCAACGTGCTGCAGACCGGTTCGTCCAACCTGACCCTGGCCGACACCAACGTCGAAGCGGCCAACAGCCAGGCGCTGTCGACCCGCCAGTCCATCGCGGTCTCCGCGCTGTCGCTCGCCAACCAGTCGCAGCAGAGCGTGCTGCAGCTGCTCCGCTAACAAGCGGACGACATCGCAAGACGACTACGGCGGCGGGGCTTCGGCTCCGCCGCTTTTTTTTGCGCTCGTCTTGCGCTCGTCTTGCGCTCGCAGCGTCCTGTGGAGCTTTGGAAAAGTAACCAGCGGTTATGGTTAATGGAGTGTAAGCGCAGAGAAACGCCAATGATTTCAGGCTGATTTGCCAACCCGCGCGCGGCTGTCGTTCGTTTATGGTGAATCGACGCTTATGCGGACGATGTTCGTTTCACCCTTTGTTAGCCATGTCGCGGCACGCTGGCCCCGTCACTCGATCCGAAGCGATCGAACGAAGACGCGTAAGCCAGAAGGGTAAGAGTCATGTCAGGTATTGTTCTCTCTGCGTCGGTTCGCCAGAACCTCCTCTCTCTCCAGTCCACCGCCGATCTTCTCGCCACCACACAGAACCGTCTGTCGACCGGCAAGAGCGTCAACTCGGCCCTGGACAATCCCACCAACTTCTTCACCGCACAGTCGCTCGACAACCGCGCCAGCGACATCAACAACCTGCTCGATGGCATCGCCAACGGCGTGCAGGTGCTGCAGGCGGCCAACACCGGCCTGACCTCGCTGCAGAAGCTGATCGACAGCGCGAAGTCGATCGCCAACCAGGCGCTGCAGACCACGGTCGGTTACTCCACCAAGTCCAACGTCTCCACCACGATCGCGGGTGCGACGGCGGCCGACCTGCGCGGCACGACTTCGTTCGCCAGCGCGACCGCGAGCAGCAACGTGCTGTATAACGGCACGGCCGGCGGCACCACGGCGGCGAACGGCACCACGACGCTCGGCGCCACCATCGGCACCTTCACGGGCACGGCGGGAACGGCCGGCGATGGCACCACGGCCCTGACCGGCGCCATCACCCTGATTGCGACCAACGGCACGACCGCCACCGGCCTGCTCGGCAACGCCCAGCCCGCCGACGGCGACACGCTGACCGTAAACGGCAAGACCATCACCTTCCGCTCGGGTTCTGCTCCGGCGTCGACTGCGGTTGCGTCCGGTTCAGGCGTCAGCGGTAACCTCGTCACCGACGGCAACGGCAACACCACGGTCTATCTCGGTACCGCGGGCACTCCGGCTGCGACGGTCAGCGATCTGTTGACCGCGATCGATCTCGCCAGCGGGGTCAAGACGGCATCCATCACGGCCGGTGCTGCGACGCTCGCCACCAGCTTCAACCAGACCGCTTCGAGCGTTGGTGCGGGTGCCGTCACGCTGAAGAGCTCCACGGGTGCGGATCTGAGCGTTACCGGCAAAGCCGACCTGCTCAAGGCGCTCGGTCTGACCTCGTCTTCGGGTGCAGGCAATGCCAGCTTGAACGTCAACCGGACTACGACCGCGGGCTCACTGGGTGCGACCATCGCGGATGGTTCGACGCTGAACGTCGACGGTCACGTCATCACCTTCAAGAACGCGCCGATCCCGGGTTCGACCGGTGCTCCGAGCGTTGCGAGCGGCTTCGGTGCGAACGGTGCGGTCGTCACCGACGGCAACGGCAACTCGACGGTCTATTTGCAGGGCGGCACGGTCAACGACGTGCTGAAGGCGATCGACCTTGCCACCGGCGTGCAGACCGCAACGATCAACGCCAACGGCACGGCGACGCTTGCGACCGCCACCGGCCAGTCGAACTCGACGATCAACACGTCCGGCCAGCTCAAGATCTCGACCGGCGTCAATGCCGATCTGTCGATCACCGGCACCGGCAACGCGCTCAACGTGTTCGGCCTCGCGGGCAACACCGGCAACGCAACGGCATTCTCCGCCGCCCGCACCTCCGGCATCGGCGGCATTGCCGGCAAGACCTTGACCTTCTCCTCCTTCAACGGCGGCACGGCGGTCAACGTCACCTTCGGCGACGGCACCAACGGCACGGTCAAGACGCTCGACCAACTCAACACGAAGCTCACCGCAAACAACCTCGCGGCGACGATCGACGCCAACGGCTTGCTGACCATCACCGCGTCCAACGACTACGCGTCTTCGACGCTCGGCTCGACGACCGCCGGCGGTGCGATCGGCGGCACGCTGACTTCGGCGCTCACGTTCTCGACGGCTTCCACCCCCGTCCAGGATGGCGTTGCCCAGACCGCCCGTGCGAACCTGGTGGCTCAGTACAACAACATCCTGAACCAGATCGACACGACCTCGCAGGACTCCTCGTTCAACGGCGTCAACCTCTTGAACGGCGACCAGCTCAAGCTGGTGTTCGACGAGACCGGCAAGTCGAGCCTGAACATCACCGGCGTGACCTACAACTCCAAGGGTCTGGGCCTCGCCGCCCTGACCGTGGGCGTCGACTTCATCGACAACGCCGCCGCCAACAGGGTGCTGACCAATTTGAACGCGGCGTCGAGCACGCTGCGCTCGGAAGCCTCGAGCCTCGGTTCGAACCTCTCGGTCGTGCAGATCCGTCAGGACTTCAACAAGAACCTGATCAACGTGCTGCAAACCGGCTCGTCCAACCTGACCCTGGCCGACACCAACGTCGAGGCGGCCAACAGTCAGGCGCTGTCGACCCGCCAGTCCATCGCGGTCTCCGCGCTGTCGCTGGCCAACACCTCGCAGCAGAGCGTGCTCCAGCTGCTTCGCTAATAAGCGGCTGAAATTACTAAATAAAACCGAGCGGCGGGGTCATTTGCCCCGCCGCTCTTTTTTGCGTCCGGAGGCGGGCAGGGCGTTCACCGGCGGTTAACCCTATCGATTAAACCGGCGTTAACCATACTTTAAAGGACACCTCCTAAAACTGGACAAAAGCCCGCTTTCGAGACCGCGCGGCCGATTCGTATCCGGTTCAAGAGGAAGACTCGCCAATGTCCAACATCGTTCTCTCGGCGTCCGTTCGCCAGAACCTGTTGTCGCTGCAGTCGACGGCCGACTTGCTGGCCACGACGCAGGAGCGGCTGTCGACCGGCAAGAAGGTCAATACCGCGCTCGACAATCCCACCAACTTCTTCACGGCGCAGGGGTTGGACAACCGGGCAAGCGACATCAGCAACCTGCTCGATGGCATCAACAACGGTGTCCAGGTGCTGCAGGCCGCCAACACCGGCATCACCTCGCTGCAAAAGCTGATCGACAGCGCCAAGTCGATCGCCAACCAGGCGCTGCAGACCACGGTCGGCTACTCCACTAAATCCAACGTCTCCACCACGATTCCCGGTGCGACGCCGGCCGACCTGCGCGGCACGACCTCCTATGCGAGCGCGACCGCCAAGAGCAACGTGCTCTATACCGGTGCTGCCGGCGGCACGACCCCGGTCACCGGGACTGCGGCGCTCGGCGCGTCGCTCGGCTCGAGCGCCGGCACCTTTACCGGCACGGCAGCGCTTGCCGCCGACGGCACCACCGCACTCTCCGGCACCGCCACACTGGTCGGCACCACCGCATCCACCACATTCGGGAGTGCGCCTGCGGATGGCGACACCATCACGGTGAACGGCAAGACCATCACCTTCCGCACCGGCATCGCTCCGAGCACGCAACCGACCGGCTGGGGCCTTGATGCCAGCGGACACATTGCCACCGACGGCAACGGCAATTCGATCGTCTATGAGGGAACGGCGGCTGCGCCCGGGGCGACCGTTAACGACGTCCTCACCGCGATCGACCTTGCCAGCGGCGTCAAGACCGCCACGATCAGCGCGAGCGCGGCGACCATCGCGGTCAGCGGTTCGGCGGGTCCCGTCGGTACGCTTCAGGTGGCATCGTCCATCACCGGCGGCCAGGTCACGCTGAAGAGCTCGACCGGCGCCGATCTGAGCGTGACGGGCAAGGCTGACTTCCTCAACAAGCTCGGTCTGACCGCGGCGACCGGCGCAGGCAATGCCGCCGTGACCGCGAACCGGTCGACAACCGCCGGCTCGCTCGGCTCTCTCGTTCAGGACGGCTCGACCCTGAACATCGATGGACACACCATCACCTTCAAGAACGCGCAGACGCCGCAATCGGCGGCAAGCGTCACGTCGGGTGGCGTCAGCGGCAACATCGTCACCGACGGCAACGGCAACTCGACGGTCTATATCCAGAGCGCGACGCTGACCGACCTGCTCAACGCGGTCGACCTCGCCACTGGCGTCAAGACCGCGAGCATCTTCAACGGCGCGGCGGCGCTGTCGACCACCGCGGGCCAGATCCCGTCGTCGGTCAACAGCAGCGGTCAGCTTGCGCTCTCCACCGGCATCAATGCCGATCTCTCGATCACCGGCACGGGCAACGCGCTCAGCGCGTTCGGCCTCAGCGGCAATACGGGAACGGCGACCGCCTTCACCGCGGCGCGAACCTCCGGTGTTGGCGGTGTCAGCGGCAAGACTCTGACCTTCTCCTCCTTCAACGGCGGTACGCCGGTGAACGTCACCTTCGGCGACGGCACCAACGGCACGGTCAAGACGCTCGATCAGCTCAATGTGCAGCTGCAGGCCAACCACCTGACGGCGACGATCGACGCCAACGGCGTGCTGACGGTCACCACCGTCAACGAATACGCCTCCTCGACCCTTGGCTCGACTGCCGCGGGCGGCGCGGTCGGTGGTACGCTCACCGGCGTGCTCGCCTTCACCACCGCGCAGCCGCCGGTTCAGGATCCCGTCGCGCAGACGGCGCGTTCGAGCCTGGTCAGCCAGTTCAACAACATCCTGGCGCAGATCGACACGACGTCGCAGGACTCGTCCTTCAACGGCATCAACCTGCTCAACGGCGATACGCTGAAGCTGGTCTTCAACGAAACCGGCAGCTCCACGCTCGGCATCAACGGCGTCGTGTTCAACGCGGCCGGCCTCGGCCTCAGCAATCTCGTTCCTGGCACGGACTTCATCGACAACGGTGCCACCAACAAGGTGCTGGCCAGCCTGAATGCCGCCTCGAGCAGGCTGCGCTCGGAAGGGTCCTCGCTCGGTTCGAACCTCTCGATCGTGCAGGTGCGTCAGGACTTCTCCAAGAACCTGATCAACGTGCTGCAGACCGGCTCGTCCAACCTGACGCTCGCCGACACCAACGAGGAAGCGGCCAACAGCCAGGCGCTGTCGACCCGCCAGTCCATCGCGGTCTCCGCGCTGTCGCTGGCCAACCAGTCGCAACAGAGCGTGCTGCAGCTGCTCCGCTAATCTCGCAGCGCAAGATCGCCATACGATATATCGCGGCGGGGCTAACGCTCCGCCGTTCTTTTGAGGGAGACCGCTAAGACAAGATTAGCTGAGATCGACACGCATCACGCGAGCGAGTTTACATCGTGCGTGCGTGGATCTAGCGTTGCGCTGACGAAGAGCTCCGCGACCCGTAATTATCCGGAGTGCTTCCAAGCACACATGTAAGCAAATCTTAAGCGGTGCTGCCTAGGGTTGGGAAAGAAATCCTTAAGCGCGTCCAACGCGCTAGGTAACCTCCAGGGTGTGATTGATGTCGAATTCCGCTGCCTCGGCTTACGCGCGCGTTGCAACGACCACTGCATCTCCTCGCGACATCGAGGCGCAGACCCTGCTCAAGGCCGCGAACAAGCTCCAGGATGCGGTGAACAACGCCGATCCGCTCAGCGAGCAGACCATGCAGGCGCTGATGTTCAACCGCAAGCTCTGGACCATCTTCCTGAGCGAGGCGATGCGCGACAACAATCCGCAGCCGATCGACGTCCGGCAGAAGATCGCCAACATCAGCGTGTTCGTGCTGAGCCAGACCGCCGCGCTGCAGATGAGCCCGCAGTTCGATCACTTCCGTCCGCTGATCGAGATCAACCGCAATATCGCTGCGGGCCTGTCCGGACGGCCGTGACGAGGACTCGTGATGGTCGGCGTCGCGAGCATCTTTCGCGCACGCGCATAGATCGAACGTTCTAGCGAGTGCCTCGGGCCAGCCGCCGTCACAGCGGCGGCATCTCACAATGTGAGCAGGTGCTGATCAACGCCCCGTCGCTTCGCTTCGGCAATACGACGCTCACGCGCCGGTCAGGCGCAGACCAGGAACATCGTCGCCGATCCCGCCACGCTCAATACGCGATCGTCAGGCGCTGACGTCGGTGCTGAGCGGACGCGAGGGCTCGGACTTCATATCCATTGCATGGAAATAGGCCCGCCGGCGCAGCATCGCTTCGTCGGGGAACTGGTTGACCACCGCGTCGGTCCTGTCGTTGACGACCTGAAAGACGAAGGATGCGGCCGCCTGGTCGAATACGACCTGGCGCGAGACGTTCTCGTGGTTCGGCAGATCGTTGCGCACAGGTGCGCTCGTATCCGCCGCGGCGACCGTCTGGTTCACCGGAAGATCGGTTTGCACAGCCTCGTTCGCCGCCGCATTGGACGTCGTTACGATCTGCACGGGTGCCGGGATCCCCACCGGCCTGATGCTGAAATCTGTACTCATGGCAGCCTCCTGGTTGCCTAACGTGAGTCAAATCCCAACCCCTCTAATAACGCAACCATGGAACACCAGGACTGAAGACCCGGTAAGGAAACGTGACTAACCGCGCGACGATTTCGCCGCGCGGTTTTTCGTAAAATTGTCGCTTGTTTTTGTGCGCGCTCAGAGCGAGCGGCTGACCGCGAGCGGCGTGATGTGACGCGGGCCCGGAGCTGCGCGGCGACCTGCGGCCGTATAGGTGTTCGGCACGTTGCGCTTCTGGATCTCGGCATTGACGCCGCGCACGACGCTTTCGGAGACCGCGTGCGCGGTCGCGAGCACAGTGAGATTGACCTGGAGCATCGCGCGGAATGCATCGTGATGGCGGTGCAGCGTCGAGAGCAGCTCCGGCGCGGATTTCGCGAGCTGCGCCTGGTTCGCCTTCAACTGGCTGACGGCGCCGACATAGTTTCGCGACAGCTCCTGCTTCTTGCTCTCGAGCATCATCGCCTCCCGAACCTGGCCGGCGCGGACGAGCTCGGTCTCGCGCTCGATCAGTCCGAGCAGGGCGCTCATCGCGTCCATCAGGTCTTCGGCGAGCTTGCGCGCCTCGGCGCTGCCGGGCGCGGTGTTCGGGCGCTGTTGCATCGGCTGACGTGAGGCGTTGAAATGGTTCATCTCGTTTGACCTTATGCCGTGCGGATCGTTTTCGCCTGCTGCATGATGAGGGTGCGGTAGACTTCGGTGGCGACGCCGACGCCGCCGGCCTTGGCGAAGTTCTTGGAATATTGCTCGGTCAGCATCGAGCGCCACACGCCGGTGCCGGGCGTGTCGCCGAACGGGCCTTCGCCTTTCAGGCCCGAGGTCATCTGTGAGAACATGCTGTTGAGGAACATCGCCTCGAAATCGGTGGCGGTCTTCTGCGCCCTGGCCTGCTGCTTCGGCGAGACCTTTTGTAGCGCCGCAGCGAGCTCGAAATCGGGCCGGCCGTTGCGGCTCTCGACCGAGAAAGCCGAGGAGGTGGCGAGGCGAGGGGTGTTGATCGTGCTGGTCTGCATCACATCACCTCGATGTCGGCTTCGATCGCACCGGCGGCCTTGATCGCCTGGAGGATGCTGATCATGTCGCGCGGACCGATGCCGAGGCCGTTGAGGCCGTCGACGAGCTGCTGGAGCGAGACGCCGTCCTTGACGACGGCCAACTTCTTGCCGTCCTCCGTGACGGTGACGCTGCTGCGCGGCGCGACCACGGTGCGGCCGCGCGACAGCGGGTTGGGCTGGCTCACCTGCGGGCTCTCGGAGATGGTCACGGTGAGGTTGCCCTGCGCGACCGCGACGGTGGCGACGCGGACGTCGCGCCCCATCACGATGATGCCGCTGCGTTCGTCGATGATGATCTTGGCGGCGAGATCCGGGTCGACCTGGAGCTGCTCGATCTCGGTGAGAAAGGCGACGACGTTGCCCTTGAACTCGGGCGGGACAGAAAGCTGCACCGTCGAGGGATCGATCGGTTCGGCGGTCTTGACGCCGAGATAGTCGTTGACCGCAGCCGCGATCCGTTTGGCGGTGGTGAAATCGGCGTTGCGCAGCGCCAGGCGCACGTTAGGCAGCCGATTGAGCGCGAACTCGATCTCGCGTTCGATGATGGCGCCGTTGGCGATGCGTCCCACGGTCGGAACGCCGCGCACGATCTTGGCCGCCTCGCCCTCGGCCTGGAAGCCGGAGATCGCGAGCGAGCCCTGCGCCACCGCGTAGACATTGCCGTCGGCACCTAACAGGGGGGTGACGAGCAAAGTGCCGCCCTGGAGGTTCTTGGCATCGCCGAGCGCGGAGACGGTGACGTCCATGCGCGTGCCCTGGGTGGCGAAGGCCGGCAGGTTGCCGGTCACCATCACGGCTGCGACGTTGCCGGTGCGGATGGTGGCGCCGCGGATGTTGACGCCCATGCGCTCGAGCATTGCCTGCAGCGACTGCTTGGTGAAGGGGATGTTGTTGAGCGTGTCGCCGGTGCCGTTGAGGCCGACGACGAGACCGTAACCGATGAGCTGGTTCTGCCGCACGCCTTCGATATTGGCGAGGTCCTTGATGCGCGAGGTCGCAGCCGCCGGCGCGAGCGACAGCATCAGCGCCGACAGCGCCGCGCAGGCCACCCCAACAATCCTCACCCAACGAACGCTTGGCATCCTCTGCTCCCCAAGGATCCTCAAAAGGCTCCTCAAATCGGAAGGACCTGCACGACACTCCCATGACGAGCTGGTCCGGCGCTGTCCTTGCGAGGGCTGTGCCAACCCGGGCGGCGGGGATAGGCCGCTGAATAGGTTGAATAAATCTGTTTCGAGCGGTGTCAGCGGGCGTTGTCCCTGAGGAGCGAAACTGCCGCCTGTCGGCAGATTTTGCCGGGCCGTTTACGCGCCGTTAACCATAAGACGGCGAAGGTGACGGCATTGATCACCCGGATTCCTTCCGATGCGCATCTACGGACCGAACGGCACGACGCTTGGAACGCCGGCCAGCCAGGCCAGGCGGACCGGCTCCGGCACCTTCGTGCTGCCCGACACCTCGTCGGCGCAGGAGACCCGGAGCGCTGCCGCACCAAAGGCCGCCACCAATATCGACGGGCTGCTCGCGCTGCAGGGCGTCGAGGAGGATCCGGTCGAGCGCCGCAAGCGCTCGGTCGTCCGCGGCAGGACCGCGCTCGACGTGCTCGACGATCTCAAGATGGGGCTCCTGGCCGGCAATCTCGACGCCTCGACCGTGATGCGCCTGCGCGATGCTGCGGCGAACCTGAAATCATCCTCCGGCGATCCCGGTCTCGATGCGGTGCTCTCCGAGATCGAGCTGCGCGTCGAGGTCGAGCTCGCCAAGGCCGGACGGGCTTAATCGTCATCCGTCACCCTGAGGCGGCCGCTTCTTCAGCGGCCCTCGAAGGGCGACGGCCCCGCTGATGCATCTCGGCCGCTCATTGTTCGAGGCTCTCCATGGGACGCGTGGCGTCCCATGCCTCGCGCCTCCAGCGACAACGGCTTCGCCGTTGCGCGGGGATGACGGGTTGGCCACCAGCCTGCTTGGCACCCTTTACGCCGCTTCCTCCTTCTGCTGCGTGTCGTAGCGGCGCTGGGCGGCGAGAACGTCTTTCAGATTCTGCTCGGCCCAATCGCGCAGCGGATCGACTGCGCCGGCGAGCGTCAGCCCGAGCTGCGTGATCGAATACTCCACCGTGACGGGAACGGTCGCGATGGCATGCCGCCTGATCAGGCCGTCGCGTTCGAGCGATTTGAGAACCTGGCTCAGCATCTTCTGCGAAATTCCTTCGATCGTGCGGCGCAACTGATTGAAGCGCATCGGCTCCTCGCGCAGCAGCAGCAGGATCAGCACCGCCCATTTGTCGCCGATGCGATCGAGAATCTGGCGGGTGGGGCAGTTCGCTGCATAGACGTCGGGTTTCATCGTCGGTCCTCGGAATCCGTTTTCGTCGCTCGCGGTGCGCGTGGCGGTTACCCTTGCGTAATCAGGTAAGCACAAAGTGCTCTCTTAACACCAGCATTCTTTGCGATATCTAGTCACTTCAAGTTACTACAGAAGCAAAGGAGCCTTCCATGAAAATCGCAGTTGCCGGCGCCTCGGGTCGGGCCGGGTCGGAGATCACCAAGGAACTGTCCCGCCGCGGCCATGCGGTCACGGCCATCGCCCGGAACCCCGAGAAGATCGCGGCCCTGCCGAACGTCACGCCGACCAAGGGGGACGTGCTCGACCAGGCGGGGCTTGCCAAGCTGTGGGCCGGGCACGACGTCGCCGTGAGTTCCGTGCACTTCCTGGCCAGCGATGCGCGGAAGCTGATCGGCGCGGCGAAGGACGCCAGGGTTGGTCGTTACCTCGTCGTCGGCGGCGCCGGCAGCCTCGACGTCGCGCCGGGCGTGAAACTGGTCACGACTCCCAATTTTCCGGCCCAATACAAGGCGGAAGCGGAGGCGGGCTCGGTCTTCCTCGACCTGCTGCGGCAGGAAAAGGAGCTGAAATGGACCTTCATTTCGCCGTCGGCCCTGTTCGTCGAGGGGGAACGCACGGGCAAGTTCCGCCTCGGCACCGACCAGCTTCTCGCAGATGCGAACGGCAAGAGCTGGATCAGCTTCGCCGACTACGCCATTGCGCTCGCCGACGAGATCGAGCGGCCGGCCCATCTGCGGCAGCGTTTCACGGTCGGTTACTAGGCTTTCGGCCGCTCCCGGGCCCTCCAGGATAAACCTTCCTGTGCAAGGGCTTGGGGGCGCCAGCCGGGGCTTCAGGGAAATATTGTCTGTCACAGGAGGCCACTATATAAGGCCCGGCTCAACGGACCCTGTTTCCGTTGCGAGTCGTTGCTTAGACAGATAGGCCGCCCTTGGAAAAGTTGAAAAACTACCGACCGACCGAAAAAGAGCCTTTCATGAATGACCGGCAGAAGGAGTACTTCCGTTTGAAGCTCCTCGCCTGGAAGGATGAGATCCTCAAAGAGTCCAAGCTCACCCTGCAAGCCCTGCAGGAGGAGAACGTGAACCACCCCGATCTCGCCGATCGGGCATCGTCCGAAACCGACCGTGCCATCGAGCTCCGTGCCCGCGACCGCCAGCGCAAGTTGATCGCCAAGATCGACGCCGCGCTCCAGCGGATCGAGGACAACACCTACGGCTATTGCGAGGACACCGGCGAGCCAATTTCTTTGAAGCGGCTCGAGGCCCGGCCCATCGCGACGCTCTCGGTGGAGGCGCAGGAGCGCCACGAGAAGCGCGAGAAGGTCTATCGCGACGAATAGAGCCCGAGCCGCCGCGTGCGGCTCTTTTGTTTTTGGCTCACGGCGTCGCTTGAACGCCGCTGGTTCGGCGCGTAGATTCGCGCCGTCATGATGATTTGCACTCTCAACATCGCATCGGTCTTCTTCCTGGGCTGAGCGCAGGCGCCTCCGCCGCGGAGGCATTGCGTCCCGCAAGTTCGACTTGCGGTTTCCCAACCGATTGAGCCAGCCGGTTCCGCAGTGAGCGGACGATGAGGGCTGGCGAGCCTTTGAGAGATCATCATGACTGCCAATCCGCGCGCGTTTGACGACGCGCAAATAGCCCAATTCATCCGCGACGGCTTTGTCCGGATCGACAATGCTTTCCCCCGTGAGCTCGCCGAGGCCGCCCGCGCCATCATCTGGCGCGATCTGCCATGCAGCGAGCACGACCCCGCGAGCTGGACCCGACCCGTGGTGCGGCTGCCCTATTATGGCGGTCCGCCGTTCCGGGATGCCATCAACACCGCCGTGCTCCATGCCGCCTTCGACCAGATCGTCGGGCAGGGGCGATGGCGGCCGCGAGGCGACATCGGCACCTTTCCGGTGCGGTTTCCGCATCCGGACGATCCGGGCGACGACGGCTGGCATGTCGATCTCAGCTTTCCCGGCGAGGCCAGCAACCCGAACGAGATGCAGGATTTCTCGGCCTGGCGCGTCAACATCACCTCGCGGGGGCGGGCGCTGCTGCTGCTGTTCCTGTTCTCCGATGTCGGTGACGACGATGCGCCGACGCGGATCCGGGTCGGCTCGCATCTGCCGATGGCGCGTTACCTGGCGCCAGCCGGCGATGCGGGGCGGGCGCACATGATGCTGGAGCAGATGGGGGCCGATTGTCCGGTGGCGCTCGCGACGGGTGCGGCCGGCACGGTCTATCTCTGTCATCCCTTCCTGGTTCATGCCGCGCAGAAGCATCGGGGAACGCGACCGCGCTTCCTGGCGCAACCACCGCTGCATCTCGCCGAGCCGTACCGGCTGGAGCGGAGCGAGGGCGACTACTCGCCGGTCGAGGTCGCCATCCGCCTCGCGCTTGGACGCATTTGACGGAAGCGAAGTCACTGCACGCGGCGTTGTGGCGGGTTCCTGCGCCACAACGCCGCTGTCGTCCGATGCCAATTGCCGGGATCGCGAAAAATGAATCGCGATCAATGGGCTAGAGTCGAATCCTGCATGCTCACGTGAGTTCGCATGAGAAAAAGCCTTCACTTCAGGTGCGGGAAGTTTTGCGAGTCGCATCAAGGAGATCGACCGGCATCTTGAGACGGCGGCGCAGCGGCTTCACGCATCGCTGCAATCAGGGTCTCGTTCCGCGCGGGGCGGGTGGGCCTGGCGCGTGGCTCCATAAAGACCGGACCAACTCAATATTTCCTTAAGCGGCGGGAGCCCCCCGTATTCGGCCCGGCCGAGCGCAGCGCTTGTCAGGCGCGGACGGGGATGCTGAACTGAGCGGCAATGTTGCGTAGCGTGGGAGGCGGCGCCGATGGATAAGATTCTCGAAGCCGCAAAGGCGATCGCGCTGGCGCGCCGCAACCATGCGCCGCTCGCGGCGCTGGAGCGTCCCCCCATGGATGAGGCCGAGGGCTACCAGGTCCAGCGTGCGGTGCACGATCTGCTGCTGCCGCATCTCGGGCCGCTGGTCGGCTACAAGATCGGCTGCACCAGCCAGGTGATGCAGGACTATATCGGCATTCCGCATCCCTGCGGCGGCGGCGTGTTCCAGAAGGGCGTACACGACAGCGGCGCCAAGCTCGCCGCCTCCAACTATGTCCGGGTCGGGGTCGAATGCGAGATCGCGGTGCGGCTGAAGCGCGATTTGGCCGCCGGCGAGGCGCCGTTCACGGCCGAATGGGTCGGCGAGGCGGTCGAGGCCTATCATCCCGCGATCGAGATCGTCGACGACCGCTACGTGAAGTGGGAGGCGATGGGTGCCCCGACGCTGATCGCCGACGATTTCTTCGCAGCCGGCTGCGTGCTGGCTCCGGCGGTTCCGCGCTCGTCGGTGCCGGACCTGAAGGCGGTCAAGGGCCGCGCCATCCTCAACGGCGAGGAGGTCAGCCACGGCACCGGCGCCGACGTGCTCGGTCATCCCCACAACGCGCTCGCCTGGCTCGCCAACCATCTCGCCGCCGAAGGCAAGAGTCTTCACGCGGGACAGCTCGTGCTCACCGGCAGCCTGGTCAAGACGCTGTGGCTGAAGGCCGGCGACAAGGTGCGGATGGAACTGGACGGGCTGGGGACGGTGGAGGTGAAGTTTACCTGAGAGGCACCGGTAGTCCCCGCAGTCATTCCCCGCGAAGGCGGGGAATCCAGTACGCCGCGCTGCACCAGTACAATCACGAATATCTCGGAGTACTGGATCGTCCGCCTTCGCGGACGATGACAGAGGGGGTGGCTTGAATGCTGTACCCTCATCCACGTCATTGCGAGCGAAGCGAAGCAATCCAGAATCTTTCCGCGGTGACAGTCTGGATTGCTTCGCTTCCGTCTTCGCTCTTTGAGCTTTGGCGGACAAGCCGCTCGCAAGGACGGCATGCGGCGAGAGCGTTGCCAAAATGTCGCGAGCCTCTATCGTGATGTGCAGTTTCTGACTCCATCCGACAGAGACATCTTGCGCCCGCCGGCGATCGGGTCTATGAGCCCCGTCCCATTCAACCTGCGCGTTCAACAATGAGGAGACCAGCCGTGAACAGTCTGTGGCGATCGACACGCTCCGTGCCGACGCTCTCGCTGCGTCCGGCTGACAGTCACCCAATCATGTTGAACGACAATGGCACATTCATTGATTCAGCGCCGGCGGGAGGCCGAGCGCGCGCGGGTTGAAGCCTACGAGCTGTCGCTGCGGCATGTGTCGCAGCGGACGCGTCCTCCACCGGATTTCGAGACCGCGATCTACGACGCCAGGCGTGGCTTCGAGGCCGACATCGTGCGCGATGCCGAGGCCTGGAAGCCGCGGATGAAGACTCGCGATGCCGCGCGTCTTCGTCTTGCCGCGGCTCGCTATCTCTTTGCGCGTTATCCTGTCGCAGAACATCTGGAGCATATCTGGATCGACGGCGCGGGACTGGGCGCCGGCGAGATCCATTTGCGCAAGCGCTGGTACATCGCGGCGGCCGGCGGCGGTTCGCTCTACGCTGCCGGTGCGGCCGAATGGCTGTCTCGCAAGGAGGTCCATGCGTTCCTCAATCCTTTGGGGAGCGTTGGCTTCGAGGCTGCGGTCTGGCAGGCCATCGCGCGATCCTATGCGAACGATCCCGCCGTTGCGATGCGGATCGCGCGCACCAGGATCACGCAGACGCCGCGCGCTCAGCATCGCTTCTGGCGAGATGTGGTGCGCTTCTTCTGCGCGCATCCCACCACGGTCGAGGACATGGATGACTTCCACGATTACCTCGCTGATTGCCACCGGCGTGATCCGGAGTACACCCCTAAGGGGCGTTCACTGATCTCGCTTGGTCGGCAGATGCGCGATTGGCATCGCGATCTCGATGCGATCGCTCGTATCGAGGCCGCACGCCGTCGCGCCGAGGCTGCGCGAAACCGTGCGCGTGGGCTGGCAGCAAGCCCCGAGCAGATCGAGGACCGTTGGCTCGGTGTAGCGATCGCGGGGGCCAAGCGTGAGGAGTACGTTGTGGTCCAGTTGCGGACCGCAGCCGCTCTCGTGGCTGAGACGCGGGGTATGCGTCACTGCGTCGCCACTTACGCGACAAAGTGCATTGCCGGGCATGCGTCGATCTGGTCGCTCCGTCGCCGTGCCTCGGGCGATGTCCAGCGGCTGCTGACCATCGAGCTGGATACCCGTTCCCGGGCGGTTCAGGTTCGCGGGTTTGCAAACCGTCCGCCGCTAGCGGAGGAGAGCAAGATCCTGGAGCGGTGGGCGCAAGCACGCGGGATCATGCTGCTGTGAGAGTTGCCTGCGCCGCTTTCCGCGGCGCAGGCAAAATACATGCGGCCCTCGCCAGGGGAGCTAGCGAGGGCCGCGTAGTACATCGTCGTTCGCGCCTTAAGTTCGCGAACACGATGTGGGAGCTCGGGAGAGACTTAGAAGGGCAGCAGCACGTCCATCACTTGCTGGCCGTAGCGCGGCTGCTGCACGTCCGTGATCTGGCCGCGGCCGCCATAGGCGATGCGGGCCTGCGCGATCTTGCTGGAATCGATGGTGTTGTCGCTCTGGATGTCTTCGGGGCGGACGATGCCGGCGACCACGAGCTCGCGGATCTCGTAGTTGACGCGAATCTCCTGCTTGCCTTCGACCACGAGATTGCCGTTCGGCAGCACCTGGGTGACGACCGCAGCGACGTTGGTCTGCAACGCTTCCTGGCGATTGACCGAGCCCTTGCCGTCGGCTGAGGAGGTGGAGTCTGTGGTCAGGATGCGGCCGGGCAGGATCTTCAGTGGCTGCGTGACCGTCTGGCTGCCGATAAAATCGGTAATCCCCGAATCTTCCTTCGCGGTTCGGCTGCGCTGGGTCTCGTTGGCGATGTTGGCCTTGTCGGTGAAGTTGACGGTCACCGTGAGGAGGTCGCCGACCTGGCGGGCGCGCTGGTCCTTAAAGAAGGCGCGGCTGCCGTTGCGCCACAGCGAGTTCGGATTGTAGGAGGCGACCTCCGGCTTCGGCATCGGCATCTGCACCGGCTTGTAGCCAGGCTGCGTCGTCGGATTGTCGATCGCGGACAATTTCGGCTGCTCGCCGATCTGCGACAGGCGGTCGATCGAGGAGCAACCGCCCAGCGCGCAACTGGCCAGCAGCAGGGCAGAGATCGCGATGCGACGAAGACGGTAAGCCGAACTGAAAGCGGACATGACGAACTCTTACTTGGCTTGAGCTTGCGAGACGCGAGCTTGCGGGATCTGGGCTTCTGCGATCTGGGCCGGCGAGGCGGGGGCCTGCACCAGGTTCCGGACGAGGGCTGCGGTGTCGACGGGGGCGGGCGCCTCATCACGCTTGAGCGAGGAGGTCTGCTCGACCGCGGGCGCCATCGGTGCGGATTGGCTTGCGCCCTGGATCGTCACCTGGCCGCGGCCGGTGACGACGCCGGTCAGCGTCCGCTTGGATTGCACATTGAGCACGCTGACGGTGTCGCCTTCGGCGCCGCTCTCGATCGCCTTGCCGCGCGAGGTGAGATAGAGGCCGGGCACCTGGTAGATGATTGTGACGTTCTGATCACGCACCACGAAGTCGGGCTTGACGATGTCGGCGGCACGGAGCGGGGTGCCCGCGCGCATCGGCCGGCGCAGCTGCATGCCGACGCTGCGGTCGCGCGAAGCGGGCTCGCCGGTGACCTCGGCCTTCGGCCGGCGTTCCAGTGCGACGTCGGAAGACTTCAGGAGATCGAGACGCTCGATGTCGCGCGTCAGCACGGCCACTTCCACCGTCTCGATCGCGGTCCCGGTGAAGCGCAGCTTGGTCGGGGTCGGATTGCTGTCGTTGGCAATCTCGAAGGCGATGTCGAACCGGCCGCTGCGGGCGTCGTAGCGGGTCGCGACCGGCTGCAGCGTGCCGGAGTTGGAGGCGTCCAGCCGCATCTCGGCGACGCCGCGGTCGAGCGTGACGGTGATGTTGGCTGCGTCCCCGAGGCCGAAGCGGCGCTCGAGCGCCGAGGCGACCGCGGTTTCGAGATCCTTGTTCGCGAGCGTGCGGGCGAGGCGGGTGACCTGGACCTCCTTGAGGTCGCCGGTCATCACGCCGATCACCTGCTTGGCGCGGAGCACCGACAACACCTGCGCGACCGTCAGCGTGCCGGTGGTGCCGAGATCGGGCGAGCGGTAGACCGGGATCAGCGCGGCCGATCCGGCATTGTCGATGAGATCGCCGACCCGCACCACGTCCGAGGTCACGGTGACGCTCGCGCGCAGCATCGGCGAGGCGATGAAGTCGTCCGCGGCCGCTGCCGGCAGGGCCAGCGCGAGCAGGGCGGAGATTGTGGCGAGGGTGGTGCGGATCATCGTCATCACCTCAGCGGAACAGCGCCGTGGTCGATTGCATCATCTGGTCGGCGGCGCTGATCACCTTGGCGTTCATCTCGTAGGCGCGCTGGGCGGCGATCAGGTCGCTCATCTCCGAGACGACGTCGACGTTGGCCTGCTCGAGGCTGCCCTGGGTGATCTTGCCGTAGCCCTCGGAGTTCGCGGTGCCGTCCTGCGGCGGGCCGGACGACGGGGTCTCGGTGAATTGGTTGCTGCCGACCGGCTGCAGGCCCGCCTTGTTGATGAAGCGGGTCACGCCGATCTGGCCGACGATCGAGGAGGTCGACGAGCCCGGCAGCGTCACCGAGACCTGGCCCTGCTCGCTCACGCTGATGCCGGAGGCGTTGTTCGGGATCGTGATGGTCGGCTGCACCGGGTTGCCCTGGGCGGTGACGACACGGCCCTGATTGTCCATCTGGAAGGTGCCGTCGCGGGTGTACTGGTAGGTGCCGTCGGGCATCAGGATCTTGAAGAAGCCCTCGCCAGACATCGCGAGGTCGAGATCGTTGCCGGTCTGCGACAGCGTGCCCTGCGTCATGCTGCGCGGGGTGCCGACGGTCTTGACGCCGCCGCCGATGTCGACGCCGACGGGCAGGATGGTGCCCTGGTCCGAGGCCTGCGCGCCGACGCGGCGGACGTGCTCGTAGATCAGGTCCTGGAACGCCGCGGTCTGCTTCTTGAAGCCGGTGGTGCGCAGGTTGGCGATGTTGTTGGAGATCACCTGAACGTTGAGTTCCTGTGCCGCCATTCCGGTCGCTGCGGTGTGAAGCGCCTGCATGTCAGTTCTCCCTCAATCAGGCCGGAACGTCGGCGAGCTTCTCGATCGCCGATTTGTGGAGGTCGCTCTGCTGCTGGAGCAGATTGGCGATGGCGGTGTAGCTGCGCATGACTTCGACCATGCGGGTCATCTCGCCGACCGAATTCACGTTCGACTTCTCGACATAGCCCTGGCGCACGCTGCTGGATTTGGCATCGGGCTGCTGGGTGGCGGAGCCGGCAGCATAGAGATTGGCGCCGAGCTTGGTCAGCTTGGTCGGATCGTCGAACGAGGCCATGCGGATCTTGCCGCGGATCGAGTCGGTCTTGGCGGTGCCCTCGAGCACCGTGATGGTGCCGTCGGGCGCGACGTTGATGTCGTGATCGGTCGGCTGGAAGGTGATCGGGCCGCCGGTGCCGAGCACCAGATTGCCGTCCGGGGTGACGAGCTGGCCGGTCGAGTTGAGCGAGAACTTGCCGTCGCGGGTGAACATCTCGCCGCCATTGGCCTGCACCGCGAAATAAGCGTTGCCGTCGATCGCCATGTCGAGCGGGTTGTTGGTCGGCTCCATCGGCCCCTGGCCGATGTCGCGGTAGGTGCCGCGGTCCTGCACATAGGAGACACGGCGGTCCGCGCCGATGAAATTGTCCTCACGCGCGTTCGAGTTGAGGTACTCCTCGAACAGCGAATGGTCGGCCTTGAAGCCGTTGGTGTTGGCATTGGCGACGTTGTTGGCGATGACATCCATCTGCCGTTCCAACGTCATCTGCCGTGACAAGCCGATCAGAAGCGCGTTCTGCATCGGAAATCTCCCCTGAGCGGATCTGCCATTTCGCTCTCCCAAGCGCCTTGGCGGACCCCGTGAACGAGACCGTCGGGTTCTCCCAAACCGTCGGGTCTCGGCCCTTTCTCAGCGAAAGCCGTGCCAACCTGGAAAGCTTCGTAATTTCAGTGGCTTGTCGATTTTTAAGGGGCGCAGGAGGGCGGCAGAAAGGTTCTGTTAGCCATGTCTGCCCGGCAGATTTTTCCTAGTGGACGCCCAATCGAAAGATTCCGTTAACCATTATTACCGTAGCGTTTGCCATGAAGAGGAGCGCATTGCGCCGGGGCATTTGTATCGCGTCCTTGTCTTAAGGCTTCGCTCTTTCGACCCCTTTGAGAGATCCGGGCGCGGCGACCATGGCAGAGAATGAAGCGGAAGGCGGCGCGGCCGCTGAAGGCGCGGAAGCCGCTCCGCCGAAGAACAAGCTGAAGCTCATCATCATGGCCGTCGGCCTGCTCGCCGTGCTCGGCGGCGGTGCTGCGACCTGGTTCTTCTTCTTCCGGCACGGCGACGACGAGCATCATGCCGAGGCCGCGCCTCCGCCGAAGCCGCCGTCCTTTGTCGACGTCCCCGACATCATGGTCAACCTGGCCGGCGCGCCCGGCGAGCGCGTGCAATATCTGCGGCTGAAGATCGTGCTGGAGCTGAAGGAAGAGAAGCAGATCGAGGCGATCAAGCCGACGATGCCGCGCGTCACCGACATCTTCCAGACCTATGTGCGCGAGTTGCGCCCCTCCGACCTCAACGGGTCCGCCGGCATCTTCCGCCTCAAGGAGGAGCTGACCAAGCGCGTCAACGCGGCGGTCGCTCCGGTCCAGGTCAGCGCGGTGCTGTTCAAGGAAGTCGTGATCCAGTGAGGACGCTGCGGAAGGTGATGGGCTAGCGTCATGGCCGGCAACGAGCAAATGGACCAGGATGCGATTGCCGCCCAATGGGAGGCATCGCTCGATTCCGAGGATCCCGCCGAGGCCGCGAAGGCTGCGGCCGAGAACGAGCTGTCGGAGACCATGGCCCTGCAATGGGCCGCCATGGTCGAGGACGGCAGCCGCGATCTCGGCAGCGGCAAGAACTCCGGCGAGCGGGTGCTGTCGCAGGAGGAGATCGACAACCTCCTCGGCTTCGCCGTCGGCGACGTCACCCTCGACGACCATTCCGGCATTCGCGCCATCATCGATTCGGCGATGGTCTCCTACGAGCGTCTGCCGATGCTCGAAATCGTCTTCGACCGCCTGGTGCGGTTGCTGACGACAAGCTTGCGCAATTTCACCTCCGACAACGTCGAAGTCTCGCTCGACCGCATAACATCGGTGCGCTTCGGCGATTACATGAATTCGATCCCGCTGCCCGCCGTCCTCACCGTCTTCAAGGCCGAAGAGTGGGACAATTTCGGCATGGCGGTGGTCGATTCCAGCCTGATCTACTCGATGATCGACGTGCTGCTCGGCGGCCGCCGCGGCACCAGCCAGCTCCGCATCGAGGGGCGGCCCTACACCACGATCGAGACCGAGCTGGTCAAGCGGCTGGTCGAGGTGGTCATGGCCGACGCCGAGCAGGCATTCCGGCCGCTGTCGCCGGTGACCTTCACGATCGACCGGCTCGAGACCAATCCGCGTTTCGCCGCGATCAGCCGTCCCGCCAATGCCGCGATCCTGGTGCGCCTGCGCATCGACATGGAGGACCGCGGCGGCAACATCGAGCTGTTGCTGCCTTATGCGACCATCGAACCGATCCGGGGCGTCCTGCTCCAGATGTTCATGGGCGAAAAGTTCGGCCGCGATCCGGTCTGGGAAGGCCATTTCGCCACCGAGATCGTGCAGGCCGAGATCGCCGTCGATGCCGTGCTCTACGAGGCCGACATTCCGCTCAAGCAGCTGATGCGGCTGAAGGTCGGCGACACGCTGCCGCTGGACATGCGCGCCGACGCCAACGTCACCGTGCGCTGCGGCGACGTCACGCTGACCGAGGGGCGGATGGGCCGGGTCGGCGACCGCGTCGCGATCCGCGTGACGAAACCCTTGCGCAAGCCGAATACGACACTTGCGATGTTCGAGAAGGTAGACGAGCAGAACAAGATGATGGAGGCCCCATGAACCACTCCCTGGGAATGGCGATCGAAACGCTGGTGGCTATCCTGCTGATGCTGACGATCTTCTACTGCGTCATGCTCAACAAGCGGCTGACGCGGCTGAAGGCGGACGAGCATTCGCTGAAGGCGGTGATCGGCGAGCTGATCACCGCGACCGAGATCGCCGAGCGCGCGATCGGCGGGCTGAAGCTCGCCGTGCGCGACGTCAACGAGAACCTCGGCAGCCAACTCGCCGCGGCGACGCAGATGTCGGACCAGCTCTACAAGCAGCTCGGCGAGGCCGACAACGTGGTGCGGCGGCTGTCCAAGATCGCGATCGCCGCGCGCCCCATGACCGGTCCGGAAACGGTCGTCGCGCCCGCAGCCAAGCCGTCGACGGCGAAGGCGGTGGCGGCTGCGGCCGAAGCCTTTTCCGAGCGCCGACGATCCAACGGCCTTGCCGCATAAAGTCAGGGTATGAAGTCCTTTCGTAATATCCGCGTCATCCCGGTCGTCCTGGTTGCCGTCGCAGGCCTCGCCACGCTGAAGGTGGCGGGCCTCGTGATCAATGGCGGCTATGTGTTCGACTACAAGCCGAACCAGACCAAGAAATCCTGGGCGCAGGAGAATCTGAATTTCCCGACCGGGCGCGAGGAGCCGGAGATCATCACCGGCTCGACCCATGGCGCGCCGAAGGAGGCGCCCAAGCCCGCCGCGCCGGAGACCAAGCCGGAAGGCACCGTGGTCAAGGTCGACGAAGCCCAGCCGCAGGTCTCGGCCTCCGAGCGCGCGATCCTCGAGCGGTTGCAGGCGCGCCGCCAGGAGATCGAGGCCCGCCAGCGCGAGATCGACATCCGCGAGAGCCTGTTGAAGTTGGCCGAGAAGCGCATCGAAGGCAAGGTCGAGGAGATGAAGGCGGTGGAAACCCGCATCTCCACGACGCAGGCCGAGCAGAAGGCCGCCGAAGCCCAGCGCATGAAGGGCCTCGTGACCATGTACGAGGGCATGAAGCCCAAGGACGCCGCACGGGTGTTCGACCGGCTGGAGATGGGTGTGCTGATCGAGATCGCCTCGGCGATCGCGCCGCGAAAGATGTCGGACATCATGGGACTGATGTCGCCGGAGGCCGCCGAGAAGCTGACGGTCGAGATGGCCCGCCGTGCCAATGGCGGCGGCGATCAGTCGGCCTCCGCCGGCGAGCTGCCCAAGATCGACGGCAAGCCGACGCAAAAGCCGAATTGAGGGCGCGAGGCGAAGAGTGCCATCGCGACCTGGCGCGTTGGCGCTTGGCCAGTTCGACTGGAGGCCTTGCGGGTCTAGTTCGCGAAAACCTGTTCCACCCTGCGAACAGGCGGGTGCAACTGCTTCTCCACCCGCGGAAGAGTATCGGCCTGCTGCTTGATCAGCGCTGCCTTCGTGACCCGAGTCACGAGCTGCAGGGTGCTATGGCAACAGGAGCACTCATATATTTTCAGGGCATATCCTCTGGCGATCGGAACGATCGCTACGACCGCTCTTGCCCTGCTACACACAATGCAACCGGCTTCTCCGCTCATTGATTACCCCCAAAGCTAACCAATGCGATTCGCATCGCCGAGGTCACATCTGATTCAGAGTCGCGCGAAAACCGCAACGCTCCGAAGGTTGTGAGTGCGCGCGCTCAGCAACTCCTCAAGGCGGCAGATCAAGCTCCCGTGGCGGATGCAGTCGAAGCTGGCGGCACCTTCTGAGACTGCGATGAGTTGACGCGCGCAGGTGTGAAGTGGCGTACAGTGGTGCTCAAGGCCCGGTCCTACGCTTTGGCTAGTCGCAATCGGCAGCGCAGGAGGAGGCCATGAACTACTCGTCCGCAGCAGAACGCGTCATCGAGGCCATCAACCGGCTGCTCATAGCGGCGATGACATCGGCGTGGACGTCTGCCCTAATCCATCAGCATGCAGCGCCGCCAGAAGACGACGACGGCAACGATGATGAATCTTCTCTCGACGAAGACAGCTCCTCGGCGCCGGAAGGCGCCGGCAAGCAACATTGAAGCCGCAATCGGCTCGAGGCCGTCAGACGATCAGATCGTGCGACACATGGCCGTGAACGGTACCTGCCGAGAAAGGTGGATCAACATCGGACGGCGATGTTTCAGGCATGAATGCCGGCTCGGATCCATGGAATTCCCGAGCGTGCTCGTGATGACCGACGAAGTCTGAGAGATGATCCAACACTGCGCCGTGCGGTGAGCCCTGCGACGCGTCATCCCTGAACTGGAACGAGTCGCCGAGCTGCTGCGGATTGGCAGGCTTTGATCCAGACGCTCCCCCCGACGGGTTGTGCTGGTCCGCCTCGCTTGAGAGCGAATGGTTGGCACCGCCGGTCGATGACTTCAGAAGGCTTGGGTTGAGCGAAGTGTCTGCCGTTTGATCGCTGGTATGACCGTGGGCATGAGCCGCCTGGGCGGCGCCTCTTGATGACGCGACGCCGTCATTCCCTGCATCATGTCCGAGCGCAAGCCCGCCCCCGGCGTGCTGTTCGGCAGCGCCGTGGGCAAAATTCAGCATGGCGACGTCAGGCACCTGGCCGCTTGCGGCAATCGCGCCATTTTTGCCAGCCAATGAGGCTGCGTCGAACCCGGTCGGGTTGTTGAAGACAAAGCTGGCCTCGGTGAGCGGGACCACGTGCTGCACGATCGGAGACAATCCGCCGGCCGAGGGAGCTGCCGGGTCGCTGCGGGGCGTTTCGATCGCGAGCGTTTGCACTTCGTCTGAACTGGAGAAGCTGAAATATCCGGTCTGTCCGATCTGATCCCAGTTCGAATCGAGGCTGGTGGCCGCCTCGGTCGATTGGATGGTCGAACTCCCTGCAGCGAGAAGCGTGCCGTCGCCGCTGCCGGAATCGGACAGGACTCCGGAAGTGGTCGTCAGCACGGCGGTCGCGTCACCCTGCGAGGTTGCGATGGGGTCGAGCAGTTCGCCGGCAACCGCCGTCACAGGCGCCGCTGCCGGCGCCGTGATGAAGTCCGACGCGTCGATGGTTGCAATCCCCTGCAAATGAATTTCGAGCAGGCTGGAATCGCCGACGTGCAGGGTCTGGTCAGTTGGATTGACGTACACGATCGTTTCATTCGCCGCACTGTCATACAGCCAGGCGATCGTATGTGCCGGTACGGCCGTGCTGGTCGAGCTTAAGGCCAATATGACAAATCCAAGCGCGCCAATAGCAGTCAAGTCGATCTTGTCAGCCCCTGAGGCGAAGTCGGTGATGGTGTCGAACTGGCCTGCGCGAGAATCTGCTACGAACAAGTAAGCGAAGCGGTCGTTTCCATTGCTGCCGGTGAGTTGATCCGCGCCAAATCCGCCGGTGATGGTGTCGCCGCCATTGTTGCCGTTGATTGTGTCGTTGCCCGAGCCGCCGTAGATGGTGTCATCCCCATCATTGCCTTTGATCGTGTCATTGCCTGAGCCGCCATAGAGAACGTCGGCCTTGCCGGTCCCGTTGACCGTGTCGCTGCTCGCCCCCGCGTAGATGATCTGACCTGTGTTGCCGCCGCCGGCAATCGTTTCGCTCCCCGGCGTTCCATACACGTTGGGGGGATCGGAGATCATGGCAGATCCGGTGGCCAAATTATCAAAATCGTTGGGGTCTGCGTCGCTGGCTCCATGAATGGCAACGGTCACCGTCTGCGTCGTACCGTCGATGGCAGTTATCGAGAAGGTGTCGGTCAGGGTGTCGCCGACCTCGAGCGCCTGAACCACGGTGTTGTTGTTATCGAGGGTGTAAGTCCATACGCCGGCTGCGGTCATCGTGAAGGCGCCGTATCCGCCGTCACTCGCAGCCGGCGAAGAGACTGCGGTGAACGAGTTCGGAGCGTTGTCGACGTCCGTATCGGTGAGCGTGCCGGTCGCGATGGGAATGCCGGGTGAGAAAGTTCCTGCCTCTGTCACTGAGCCGGTCGTGGTGCCGGAAATGAGGGCGGCGTCGTTGCTGCCCTGAATGGTGATCGTCACCACCTGCGGCGTACCGTCGAGGGTGTTGACGGTGAAACTGTCGGTGAGCGTGCCGCCGACATTGAGCGCCTGCACCGCGCCGCTGGCGTTGTCGAGCGTGTAGGTCCACACGCCGGCGGCGGTTATCGTAAAGGTGCCATAACCATTCGTGCTTGCCTTGGGCGAACTCACCGCGGTGAAGGTATTGGACGGATTGTCGACGTCGGCGGCAAAGAGCGTGCCCGTTGTGCTCGGGCTGCCGGGTGTCGCGTTGGCAACGCCTCCGGCCTCGGTCACCGAGGCGGTCGTGGTGCCGGAAACGATGGCAGCATCGTTGGCGCCATGGATGGTGATCGTTACCACTTGGGCAGTTCCGTCCAGAGTGGTCACTGTGAACGTGTCGGTCAGTGTCTCGCCGGTATTGAGCCCCTGCACCGCGCCGTTGGCATTGTCGAGCGTGTAGGTCCACACGCCCACTGCCGTCATGGTGAAGGTGCCATAGCCGGCGGCGCTCACCGTCGGCGAGCCGACGGCCGTGAAAGCATTGGCGGTCGTGTCGACGTCGGTGTCGTTGAGGGTGCCGGTCGCGGTGGGTGTGCCGGGGTTTGCATTGGCGACGTCGCCAGCCTCGATCACGTCGCCGGTCGTCACGCCGGAAATGATCGCGGCGTCACTGGCTCCGAGGATGGTGATCGTCACGACTTGGGCGGTTCCTCCGATCGTAGTCACTGTGAACGTGTCGGTCAGCGTCTCGCCGGCATTGAGCGCCTGCACTGCGCCGTTGGCATTGTCCAAGGTGTAGGTCCACACGCCTGCCGCCGTCATGGTGAAGGTGCCATAGCCACCGGTGCTCGACGTTGGCGAGCTTACGGTCGTGAATGTATTGGGCGGATCGTCGACGTCGGTATCGGAAAGGGTGCCGGTCGCAATCGGCGTGCCGGGCTTTCCATTGGCGATGCCGCCAGCCTCGATGACCGAACCGGTCGTGGTGCCGGAGATGATTGCAGCGTCGTTGACACCGTTGATGGTGATCGTGAAGGTCTGGGTGACAGAGGTGAATCCGTCGGAGACGGTGACGACGAAACCGTCGGTCGTGGGCGCCTTCAGCGCGTTGATTGCGGCACTGTCAGGCACGAACGTATAAGCGCCGCTCGTGCTGTTGACGTAGAGAATCCCGTAGGCGCTTGTCTTCGACAGATCGTACGTCACTCCATCCAGAACCGTATTGCCGGCGCTGGCCCCGATGACGCCGAAGGTCAGATTGCCTCCGCTGTTGGTGCTACTGGCACTGAAAGTTCCCTTCGTCGCAGTGAATGTGTCAAATATCACCGTGTCGCGTTCAGTTGGCCCGGCTCCCGTGCTGAGAGTCGGAGGTAGACGTCCCAGAGGCTCGGGAATGACGAATGGCAACACAGTCGGCGAAGCCTGCAGCGTGGGCACGTCAGGTTGAACGAAATTGATCGGCTGCGGCCGCTCGGATTTGACAAAGGGGGGCGTGCTCGAGCCGTGCGGCCCTTGCCCTTCGGTGAGATTGGCGAGCACATCCTGTTGGGCGGCGCGCAACTCGTCCATGCGAGCCGCCGTGTTCGCGACCTGATTGACGCTGATAGTGGATCCCACCTTCTTGATGACGATCGTCTCGCCGGGATCTTCGACGATGATGTGTCGCGGGACCCGCTCCTTGGTCACGAGCTCAAATGCGCCGTGCGCAAGGTCCTTGTAGGTAATGGAGTCGTCATCCAGGAATGTGACATCCGGATCCGCGGCCTCGGCATTTTGCACAGCCGAGAAAGTCAATGCTGCAAGCGTCAGCATCCCGAAACCGCCCGCGTGGCCCCGGGCGCGAATGCCTGCAATGGGCGTATTCAGCTGGAGCGCCCCGGTTTCGGCCAGCCGGCCCGGTACGAAACTGAAGGTCCCTCGGGTCACGTCGAACAAGGCTGCAGGTGGCATGCCTTCGACGTCGAAGACGAACTCGCTCAGCACAACGTGAGTACCGCAGGCGATGTTGAAAAAAGTACCGTCGATGAAGCAGATCGTGGTCTGCCCGTCGGCATCGGTCTCCAGCAAGTCGCCCCGGTAGATAGGCGCACCCGTTACCGCCTGTGTGGCGACTCCGCTCGCTCGCGTAAGCGCACAGGAACCGATCACTCTATGAATATGGCCGATGAGTTCCACGGGCAGGGCCATGGTGGCCCCGCTATCAAGCTGGACGCCGGATGCAACTAACATGGCTAGACCTCGCCTGGGTGATCGATTCAGGCTCGGCGTGCTGCCAAAACCGAGTTCGGGCCCTCGCCAAGGCACAAAATTTCCTGGGCGCTGGCAGCCCCGAAGGCTTGCCCGCCGAAATAATCAAGTCGATCGAGAGAGATGCATTGCGCGGGAGACGGCGACGCGTACCGCCATTCCAGCCGTGCCCCCTCCCGCCAATGTGATTAAATTTACAAACGAGACAGATTAATTTGTGGCGCCCGCGTAGCGCTGGAGATAAATTAGACTGATTAATAAAATTAAACAACAATTATAGTTATTGTGGCAGCGCTGCGCGGTTCAAAAATGGGCCGCCGATAGCGACAAGATCTTCTCAGAAAGGGGGGATCATGTGCAGACCTACGATAGCCGCTTTGACAGCCGGCCTTGTTTTGGCCCTTGCCAATTTCTTGCCGAGTGCGGCTCGAGCGCAAATCGATTCCGCCAAGCCCGCCGTCGCTGCCTCGTCATCAAAACCGATTGGGAAGGTGGTGGTGGCCACAGGCTCGGTCACGATCGAACATGCGGGCGCCGTGGTCGTTCAGGCGAATGTCTCGAGTGACCCTGGCCGGGCCAACACGGGTGATCCCGTATATCTTGGTGACGTGGTGCAGACCGGGGCCGACGGCCGCGTCGGCATCAACTTTACCGACGGCAGCTCATTCAATTTATCTAGCAACGCCCGTATGGTGTTGGATCATTATGTGTATGAGCCGGCCGGCAAGTCCAACGCGACCATGTTCAATCTCGCCAGGGGAACGTTCACTTTTGTTGCGGGCGGTGTCGCAAAGACCGGCGACATGAAGGTCGATACTCCCGTCGCCACGCTGGGGATCCGAGGCACGACGCCGCATATCGAGATTTCGGATGATGGGTCGGTCAAAATTTCGACCCTGATCGAAGAGGGCAAGAGTAAGCTCTTGAAGAAACCGCCGACATCGGCGGCGCCGGAGCCTGATCGAAGCAGCAATCGGAGGCTCAACATCTGTCGGGGATGCTGAGAAACTTGCTTGGGAAGGGAGACCAGGATTGGCGCTTCGTTCGCTGTCGGTGTGGACACTTGGTGTGGAAATGACCGCAAGAGCCAGTTTCATCAAGGCCGTGATGCTCATTCTTGTCCTTGTGCTGTCCAATTCGTCGGGCTGGGCGCAGAAGAAGGGCAGCTCCCTCAAGAATGTTGAACTGTGTAACGGCTCAGACCGCGTGTCACCCGAAGCGCGGATCGATGGCTGCACGGCGTTTATCGATGCGGGCGAGGGAGCGGTGAACGGCTTCGTTGTCGCCTACAACAACAGGGGGAATGCCTATAGCGCTAAAGCCGACTACGAACGCGCGATCAAGGATTTCGTTGAAGCGACCAGGCTTGATCCGAATTATGCGAAAGCGTTCAACAACCTCGGCGTGGCCTATCTGAGAACGGGGGCGCGCGATCTGGCGATCGGCGCCTTTGATGAGGCGCTCAAGCTCAACCCGAACTACGGCGCCGCTTTTGCCAACCGTGCGGCGGCCCACCTGCAAGGGAACGCGTACGACCGCGCAGCGCGGGACTATGACGAGGCAATTCGCCTTGATCCGAAGCTGGAGGTGGTCCGGAGCGGACGCTGTTGGACCCGAGCCGTCCTTGGCGCTTTGCAGGCTGCGCTGGAAGACTGCGATATTGCGCTTCGATCGGGAGCAAACAATGCGGCAACATACGACTCGCGCGCTCTCATAAATCTGAAAATGGGGCAATTCTCCGCGGCGATGGATGACTACAACTCAGCGCTGCGGTTCGCGCCCAAGCTTGCGAGCGCGCTCTACGGCCGAGGGATTGCCAAATTCAAGCTCGGCGACACAGATGGTGGCCGTAGCGATATCTCGGCGGCCAGAAAAATCGACGCTGGAATCGACCAGGCCTTTGACCGCTATGGGGTGCCCGTGAAGGGACTGGTCAACCGCGACGGCACCGTTTTGCAGGTGTTAACGAGTCCTTAACCATCGGCGTCTCAAATTCAAATCCGGCGGATCCCCCACGCTCGATGCGGCACAGCGTGCTGCCTCCAAAGCAAATCAAGATATAGCATTAACAAGTCCTTAATTGGCCAGACCTACAGTCGACGGCATGGGCCGGCCGTAGTGCCGGCATGGACCGCCGAACCGGAAGAAATGCCGCCAATGGCGCGAAAGGCTGCCGCTGGATTTGTATCGGGAGCCCGCGCCTTGGCGCCGGGGCTGTCGCGTCATGTCCGAACAGCGGGCGTGCTGGCGGCCTGCCTGCTGATCGGTCTCGGTGCGCCTGCCCGGGCGGCCGATCCGATCAGGGGCGAGGCGAGCTTTTCGGCCGGCGGCGGCTTTGCCCGTCTCGTCATCAAGCTCGGCGAGGACGTTCCCTCCGAGGTGACGACCGCAGGCTCCATCCTCATCATCCGCTTCGACCGGGCGGTCGACGTTCCCGTCGACCGCGTTCCCGAAGGCGCGCCCGATTACGTCAACTCCGCGCGCCGCGATCCTGATGGCGGTGCCATCCGCCTGTCGCTGGCGCGGCGCGTCACCGTCAACACCATGAATGCCGGCGAGCGCACTTTCGTCGACCTGTTGCCGGAGGGCTGGAAGGGACCGCCGCCGAGCCTGCCTATGGACGTGGTCAAGGAGCTCGCCGAGCGCGCCCGCGTGGCCGAGCGCGCGCTGCGTGCCCAGCGCGCCGCGGCGGAGACCAAGAAGCGTCCGCAGATCCGCGTGCGGGCCTCGGTGCAGCCGACCTTCGTGCGCTTCGTGTTCGAGATGCCCGACGGCGTCGGCGTCTCCTCCGTGCTCAACGAGCAGAAGCTCACGCTCGCTTTCAACGCCAACCTCAATTTCGATCTGGCGGACGCGGTCGTCGCGGCGCCGCCGAACGTCTCCTCTATCAAGCAGAAGGCCGACATCGACCAGACCAATGTCGAGATCGCGCTGATCGGCGATTCCGACGTGCATTCGTTCCGCGACGAGAAGAATTACGTCGTCGACGTCTCCTTCCAGCCCGACAAGGGCAAGACGGCGGCAACGCCCGAGGCGGCGATCGCGCAGATGAAGCCTGCCGGTCACGCGCCGACGCCCGACAAGCCCGCGGCCGAGAAGCCGAAGGAAGCCCATCGCGAGGTCGCGCCGCCGACCTCCGAGACTATCGCGCGCGAAGCCAAGATCGAGGTCAAGCCTGAGGTGAAGCCCGAAGCGCCCGCCGCCATGCCGCCCGCTGAAGCGGCGAAACCGGCGCCGGCTGCCGCGACTGAGCCTGTGCACGCTCCGGAGTTCCCCAAGGAAACTGCGAAGGAAACTTTGAAGCCCGCGCCGCCGGTTTCCGAAGCTGCGGCCGCGCCTGCCAAGCCGGCGCCTGCCGAAGCACCCAAAGAGGCCGTCAAGGAAGCCGCCAAGGCTGCGCCCGCTGAGGCGGCGGCCGCGCCGCAACCCACGATCGCCAGCGTCGATGCGCGCCGCGACAGCGACGGCTTGCGCGTGACGTTCCCGCTTCAGGTCGCAACACCGGCGGCGGCGTTCCGCCGCGGCGACACGGTGTGGTTGGTGTTCGATACGCCGAAGCCGATCGACGTCGAGCCGATCCGTGCCAGGGGCGGGGCGATGATCGGCGAGGTCGGCCGCATCCCGCTCGACAAGGGGCAGGCGGTGCGCATCCGTCTCACCCGCCCGCTGGTCTACTCGCTGGCGAGCGAGGAGGTCGGCAAGGAGACCAACTGGCTCCTGACGCTCGCCGACAAGATCCAGTCGACGCCGCTGCCGCTGATGATGTCGCGCAACATCACCGACCCCGCGCTCGCCAACATCGCCATCCCCTTCGCCAATCCGGGCCTGCTGCACAAGCTCACCGATCCCGATGCCGGCGACACGCTCTATGTCGTCACGGCGCAGCGGCCGGTGCGCGGCTTCATCAAGCGGCAGGACCTCGTCGATATCTCGCTGCTGGAATCCGCGCACGGCATCGCGATCCGGCCGAACTCCGATGAGGTCGGCGTCGAGGTCGGCGCCGACAAGGTGATCCTCGGCAAGAAGGGCGGACTGACGCTGTCGCCGGTCGACATCTCGGCCGAGCGCGCGCCGACCGCGGTGCGCCCGATCTTTAGCCCCGAAGGCTGGCGCAAGGGCCAGTCGGACAACTTCATGGGGCGCCAGGCCGAGCTGATGACGGCGATCTCGGCCGTCGAACCGGCGCTGCGTTCCCTGCCGCGGCTCGATCTCGCGCAGTTCTACATGTCGCGCGCGATGTATCACGAGGCCAAGGCGGTGACCGAGCTGATGCTGAGCGATCCGCTCAACAAGGAGGAGAGCGGCGCGCTGATCATGCATGCGATCGCGAGCATCCTGATCGGCCGGCCGGCACAGGGCCTGAAGGACCTCGCCAATCCGGTGATCGGCAACAGCCATGATTCCCAGCTCTGGAAGGCGCTCGCCTATGCGCGCCAGGGCAAATGGGCGGACGCGCGCGAGAAGTTCAAGAACGTCGAATTCGCCATCGCCTCGCTGCCGCTCGACATCCAGCGCATCGTGACGATGGACGCGATGCGCGCCTCGCTCGAGGTGAAGGACTATGCCGGTGCCTCCAAGCGCCGCAGCGAGCTCGAGGTGGTCGGCGTCTCGCCCGAGGCCGCACCCGGCTTCGCCGTGCTGCGCGGCCGGCTCGCCGAGGCGCTCGGCCACGACAAGGACGCGCTCGACGACTACAAGTTCGCGGCTGCCTCGGCCGATCGGCCGGCTGCGGCCGAGGCCAAGCAGCTCGAGGTCGCGCTACGGCAGAAGCGCGACGAGATCAGCAAGGAAGACGCGCTGCGCGAGCTCGAGACGCTGTCCATGACCTGGCGCGGCGACGCGATCGAGGTCAAGACGCTGCAGATGTTGTCGCAGATGTTTGCCGAGAACGGGCGCTACCGCGATGCGCTCACCGCGGCGCGCACCGCGACCAGGCTGCAGCCGAACGCCGAAGCCTCGCGCCAGGCGCAGGATCTCGCCTCGGACCTGTTCACGAAGATCTTCCTGGGACCGAAGGGCGACGAGCTGCCGCCGGTCGAGGCGCTCGGGATGTTCTACGAATTCCGCGAGCTGACGCCGATCGGCCGGCGCGGCGACGAGCTGATCCGCCGTCTCGCCGACCGTCTCGCCTCGATCGACCTGCTCGACCAGGCCGCCGAGCTGCTGCAATACCAGGTCGACCACCGCCTCGAAGGCGCCGCGCGCGCCCAGGTCGCCGCGCGCCTGTCCATGATCTATCTTGCCAACCGCAAGCCCGACATGGCGATCACCGCGCTGCGCGCGAGCCGCATCAGCGATCTCTCCGGCGAGCTCAGGCAGCAGCGCCTGCTGCTGGAAGCGCGCGCGCAGAGCGACGTCGGCCGTCACGATCTCGCGCTCGACATCGTCTCCAACGTTTCCGGGCGCGAAGTGCTGCGCCTGCGTTCCGACATCTTCTGGGCGGGGCGGCGCTGGCGCGAGTCCGCCGAGCAGATCGAGCTCTATTACGGCGAGCGTTTCCGCGACTTCAAGCCGCTCAACGCGGTGGAGAAGAGCGACATCATCCGCGCCGCCGTCGGCTATGCGCTCGCCGACGACTCCATAGGCCTGTCGCGCTTCCGCGAGAAATACGCACCGCTGATGAGCGAGAGCGCCGACCGTCTCGCCTTCGACATCGCCAGCAAGCCGGCCGCGGCCTCCAGCTCCGAATTCGCCGAGATCGCCAAGTTAGCTGCCAGCGTCGACACGCTCGACGGCTTCCTGCGCGAGATGAAGCAACGCTTCCCCGACGCCACCGCCCGCGCGCCCGGCTCACCGCAGGCCAGGGAACAAGTCGACCACACCGGCTCGCTGCCGACGATCCCGGTCGTGCGGCAGATCAAGACGACGCGGTAGGGAGGCTGCCGCGCCAAGCGCGGCCCGTGATGGCGCCTGCGTTCTCGTCATTTCGAGCGCAGCGAAGCAACCCAGAGTGTCTCCGCGGCGACAGTCTGGATTGCTTCGTCGCAAGAACTCCTCGCAATGACGGGGATAGAGCGGAGGCAATCGTGCGGGCGAGGGGATGCGGGCGGCGAACGGGGCGCGCCTCACCCTCCGTAGCTCTGCACCAGGCTTCCCGCCACCAGCGACCAGCCGTCGACCAGCACGAAGAAGATCAGCTTGAACGGCAGCGAGATCGTTGCCGGGGGAAGCATCATCATGCCCATCGACATCAGCACCGAGGCGACGACGAGGTCAATGATCAGGAAGGGCAGGAACAGCAGGAAGCCGATCTCGAAGGCGCGCTTCAGCTCGGAGATCATGAAGGCGGGGACGAGGATGCGCAGTGCGAGGTCGTCGGGGGTGGCCGGCGGCGCCTCGCCCGAGAGATCCAGGAACAGCTTGAGGTCCTTCTCGCGCACGTTCTTCTGCATGAAGCCGCGCAAGGGAACGGAGGCGCGCTGCAGCGCGTCCTCGACGCCGATCTGGTTGGCGACCAGCGGGCGGATGCCGTCGTCGTAGGATTTTTGCAGGACCGGCCCCATCACGAAGAAGGTGAGGAACATCGCCAGCGCGATGATCACCGAGTTCGGCGGCGCGGTCGCCGTACCCAACGCGGTGCGCAGCAGCGACAGCACGACCACGATGCGCGTGAACGACGTCATCATGATCAGGATCGACGGCGCGATCGACAGCACGGTGAGCAGCGCGATCAGCTGGATCGCGCGCTCGGTGACGCCGCCGCCGCCAGCGCCGCCGCCGAGATTGATGCTGATGTCCTGCGCATGCGCCGGCATCGCTGCCGATGCCGCGCCGATCAGGACAGAAAGGAAAACAACTCTACGCGGGAGGGACGGCAGCCTCACGAAGACGGCTTCGGACGGCCAAGCAGGGAGGCCATCTCGTCTTCGAGATTTTCAAAGCTGGTCTTTTCCGCGGCCGGCTTTGCGGGCGGGGCCGGTGGTGCCGGCGGCTCGCTGCGTGCGGCGCGGGGCGGCGGCGCAGGCGGTTCGGGCGCAACCGGAGGCGCGACCGTTTCGCCGGCCGGGCGACGTAAGGCAGCCTCCAGCCGCTGCGCCATTTCGGCGAGATTCTGCTCGGCGTTGGAGGGGGCCGCGGCGGGAGCCGGCGGCGGAACGGGGGGAGCCTGCGGCACCGGCGGAGGCGGCGGCGGCGCAGCGGCGCGCTCGGCGCGGACCGGCGGCATCTTCGGCGGCTCACTCTGGCGCGGCGGCCGCGGCATCAG
>NZ_PTFE01000085.1:0-35565 GCF_002936975.1 Bradyrhizobium sp. AC87j1 | reverse complement strand
AGGAGGACAAATCCGGCTGGTCATCGTTTCTGCGGCATCTCGTCGATCGCGGTCTCAGGGGCGTGCAGTTGGTGGTTTCCGACGCGTGCCGAGGTCTTGTCGAAAGCGTTGCGGATTATCTGCCGGACGCACGCTATCAACGCTGCATGGTGCATTTTTATCGCAATCTTCAGCCACCTGCCGTCGACCCGGGTCCGCGAGGTCAGCCACATCCTCAAGGCCATTCATGATCCGCTGAGAAGGTCAGCTTGTCAGGGTCAACCGGAAGCCCACAGCCTGCTCCGTGAATGGCGCATTTTGACCAAAGCGCCTCGGCATGTTCACCAGTTGCGCGGTACCGGCCCTCCAGTACCACCTTGCCGATAGGCGTAAATTCCGACAAGCTGGGAAGGGCAGACCCGGACAAGCTGCAGTTTTTTACAAGAGGATACTTTCCATGAAGGTCATAATCGCAGCCGCTTTGGCTTCAATGTTCGTGACTACGGCAGGTGCACAGGACTCCCCTTTTCGAAAGGAGTTGAAGCGAGGTGACCTAACGGGCACGAACATGGAAATCGTCACTAGCGCCAGCGAGATAAAGCCGGGCGAGACTGCGACGCTGCATATCCATCACGGTGACGAGTCGTACTACTTCCTTGAAAGTGGTCTTATCGAGTTACCCGATGGAAAGCAGGTGCCTATTCCGACCGGCGCCGTCGGGATGAATGTTCGGTATGTGCCTCATGGGGCTTACAAGGTGGTCGGCGACAAGACGCTGAAACTTCAGACGGTGCATATCGTCGATAAAGGCAAGCCCCTCAACGACAGGCCACCGCCTAAATAGCAAGCGAAACTGACGTCCGCTCGTGTGAAGGGTTTCGGAGGCCGGCCGCCGCGGGGGCGACGGCGCGGCATACTCGGGCGGCGGGCGTCCGAAAGCGTCCAGGGGAGGAAACCGCGCGTAATGAGCGAGGATGGCGCGGCAGGCTATGGGGATTTGATGGCTGCAGGCGAACTGGCCGATTGAGCTCGAGCCGATACGGCGAATTGCGCGCCGGTGTTATGGTCGTTGAATAAGCGCCGCTGGGCTTCCGCAGTGAAGAAGGCGGTCAAGAAGGTGGGCAGCAGCCGCAAGAAGGTTGAGCGGCGGCTCGGCCGATGAGACGCCATCGCTGTTAGGAACGAGCGCCCCCAAAAGGCAGTTCAATGACGAGTTTTGCGTGCCCTCCTTCCGCAAGACCTGTTGCCGTGACTATGTGCCCCGCCGAATGACGGTCTGGAAGGTCTGTCATCGGGCGCGTACAGCGCAGAGCACGCAAGAGCGGCGCCGCCGGGTAACGGAAACGAGGCAATGACGATGACCGAGGAAGTTAAGGTGAGCGCGATCGATACCGCGACCGGCCACCGGTTAGCGAGCGTCAAGGAGGCGTGCCGCTACGGGAAATTCTCGCACACGAAATGCTATGAACTGATCAATGCCGGGCGGATCAAGGCGAAGAAATTCGATGCCCGGACGCTGATCGATCTCGATAGCATCGACGCCATGTATGCGGCGCTCCCTGATCTGGTGCCTAATCCGGGCGCCAAGTCTTAGCGTGGCGGTACTGTCCTCATTTAACCCTAAGTGCCGCAAGTTGAATTTTGCGCGCGCCCTAATTCGCTGGCGCAGTTATCATCACGGTCAACTCATTGGAAACATAAGGGCATCGATTTTCCACCTAGATGGTCAGTCGGCCACTGCTTCTTCTACGGCGTGTCTGTCTTGATTATCTTGCGGCCTTCCTGTTTGAATCAACTCTATGCATCTGGATTTGGCACCTAGTGGCTCATCACAGTGATTTTGACGTTTTGATACCGACCATTCGAGGATCGGCAAGTTTTCGGGTGGCAGGAGAATCTCGATGCTTCGGGGAACACCGGGCTAACGGCGAATGAAGCCGTTTCGTTCGAGGGTGAGGATCATCTGGTGGGCTGACGCGGAAATGGCGCTGGATGTCGGCTTCGGCGGGCGGCTGTCCGAACATGTACGAATAGGTATGGATGAAAGCGAGGTAGTGCCCCTGCTTCTCGGTGAAGCGCGTGCCTGATTTTTCACTCATCGTTGGATTCGTCCCGGCCTCCGACAAGGAGGCAAAGGATGAATGTACGTTATCGGGTCGTATTGAGCTAAGCCGAGCGGGACGAACTGAGGGCGATGCTCGGCGGCGGCAAGCACGCCGCCCGCAAGCTGAAGCGGGCGCAGATCTTGCTGGCGGCCGATGCCGGCAGCTACGACGCGGAGATTGTCCGAACCGTCCGGGTCAGCCCTTCCACCGTCGGCCGGACCAAGCGCCGCTTTGTGGAAGGCAATCTGGAGCGGGCCTTGAGCGAGGAGCCGCGCCCGGGCGCGGAACGCAAGCTGACCGGCAAGGACAAAGCCCTGTTCGTGGCGACGGCATGCGCCAAGCCGCCCGTCGGCCGCAAACGCTGGACGCTGCCGCTTTTGGCTGACGCGATGGTCAAGCTCACCGATCACGACAGCCTGTCGGGCGAGACCGTGCGTCGCCGGCTGGCCGAGAACGACCTCAAGCCGTGGCGCAGGGACATGTGGTGCATTCCATCGGCGAGGTACGTCAGCCTGTCCCGGCGCAACCGGGACAGCGCGAGCGCTATGATTACGAGTACCGCCGCAACGGCACCGTCAATCTCTTCGTCACCTTCGACCCGCATCGCGGCTGGCGCAACATCAAGGTCACTGAGCGCCGCGCCGCCGCGGACTATGTGCCCACTGCATGCGCGAACTCGTCGACGTCTATTATCCCGACGCCGCCTGTATCCGTGTCGTGCAGGACAATCTGTCGATCCATACCGCCGGCGCGCTGTATCAAGCATTTGCGCCCGCCGAGGCTCGCCGCATCTTGCGCCGCCTCGAAGTCCATTACACCCCGAACACATGTACGCGACGATGGGAGCCGTTCGGATCACGCGCCGTGGCGGTCTACAACTACGGCAGCGTGGAAAGCGGCGCATCGATTCCGACAACTCAAGCTTGAGCGCTTTGGCTCGGTAGCCGAGGGAAACAGGGCGTTGTGGGCGTAGGCCCATGATATCGCGCGGAGCCACGTTTTGCACAGGCTGCGCTGGCTGTCGGTATTGAGACGATTGTCAGCAAATTGACGCCACGCACCGCGACGAAGGTGCCTGCAGAGCCTACGAATTCACTTCGGCACGCGACTTGCTCTCTTTGCGGCATCATCACCAATCGCAGTGTGATGGTCTTCGGGGCGGACTCGGCACGCGTCGCTGTTAGCGTCTGATCCGCCCCGACCGTTTGCTGCGCGAAGTTAAGGGCGCTCGGTTGTGGACCGAGATAATGCGGGGACGTGTCGGATGCGATCTGGAGTTCTTCTTTTGGGAGCCGCGACAATTGGGCTCGTCGCGAGCGGTGCAGCCAATGCGGCTGACCTTGAGCCAGGAGTGAAACTGCCACCGGCGGTGTGGGACTGGTCCGGAGGCTATATTGGCGGGCACGTCGGCGGCGGCTACGGCCGCACCTCCTTCAGCAATCCCTACGGTCCGTCAATCTATGGCGATGTCGTCGATACCCCAGTGTTCCTCTCCGGCGGCCAGATCGGCTACAATTGGCAGAAGGACGGCTGGGTGTTGGGTGTCGAACTGGATGCCAGCGGTGCAGTCTCCGACGGCACAAATACCTGCCTCGCGGCGTCTGGCTTTGTCGTGAGCGCAAACTGCAAGGCAGGTCCCAACGTCTTTGCCACCGGGACCGGCCGCGTCGGTTACGCGTTTGGCGCGCTGGGCCGCACGCTGGCCTATCTCAAGGGAGGCGTCGCTTGGCAAAACAATCGGGGCGACGTCGTCAACAACTTCGAAGGCGGCTGGCCACAGGAGAACGCTCATTTCGACTATGGTCGCCTCGGTGCAACCATCGGGCTGGGCATCGAGCAAGCGCTTACGCCTGCATGGTCGGTCAAAGCTGAGTATGACTATCTGCATTTCGGCGGGCCGAGCGTCGTAACGCCTCCGACGGTGCAGGATCCGCCGTTCGCGATTCTTCCGGCGAACACAACGGGCCTGTCCAGCAACTATCACATCGGAAAGATCGGGTTGAACTACCATTTTGGCGCCGACCCATGGACGGCGCAATGGTCCGATGCGCCGCTGTACGCGAAAGCACCCGCGGGCGCGCCGATTGCTTACACGGCCGGTTGGTCGTTCGAAGGCGGATCGCGGCTCTGGCTCAGCCGGGGACGCTTCCAATGGGACGCCAGCGCAGTGCCCTATGGCGGCCTGGAAGACCCCAGCACGCTAATGTCGCGGCTCACCTATCACGGGCTCGACGGACTTTCCGGAGAGCTATTTGGCCGTGTCGACAGCCCATGGGGAGTGTTCCTGAAGGGCAACATCGGCCTTGGGCGCTTCAACAAAGGAAAAGATAACGATGAAGATTGGGGCCTCCCGCCCTATATCAACACGATATCAGGCCAGGCAAACGGGAGGTTCACCTACTACACGGCCGATGCGGGTTACGATTTCCTGCGCGCCGCCAACTACAAGCTTGGGGGATTTATCGGCTGGACCTACTACGAACAGGGCTCCGACTCGAGGGGCTGTGTACAGATCGCCAACCCAATGGCTACATGCTTGTCCCCCGGCAACGACACGGTCGTTGGCAGCCAGAATACGCAGTGGAATGCACCTCGTGTCGGCTTGAGCGCCGAAACCATGCTGACCGAGCGTTGGCGTTTGAGTACGGACGTCGCTTACTTACCCTGGACCGATTTCAAAGGCCGTGACAATCATCTCTTGCGCACGACGACCACCTTCGCTGAACAACGGGGCAGTGGTGGCTGCGGCGTCCAGGTCGAAGGCGTGCTGTCCTACTTCATCACCAAGAACTTCAGTGTCGGCGTCGGCGGGCGCTATTGGGCAATGTGGACCGAAAAGGACAGTGAAGTGAGATGCACAGGCTGTCGTGGTCCGGGAAACATCAGTAGGGCACAGTTTTCGAAGTACAGCATGGAGCGGTGGGGTACGTTCTTTCAGGCGTCCTATAGGTTCGATTGAAAAGATCACACCTCCAGCCAAGCTCCAGGCCCGATGCTAAGAAATGCCGCGCATCGAGTAAGGATCATCAGCCATGTCCTTACCGGCCGCGGCCGTTATGCAACGAGCAGTTCGATCTCGAGCGCATCATCATGTGGACGTGCGATTCGATACCTACCGCATGTTTCCCTCCCTCACCAAGCGCGCATCTGATCGGTGACCGTCCCCCTGACCGTCGCGCCACATCCGGAAGGAAGGTGGTGTTCTCGCGACAGTCGATGACGCCGACGAAAGCGATGTCGGCGCGGTGGTGAAACGCCATCAGCTCGATTTCCTTGCTGACGTCGCCGACGCGCCACGCCTAGAGCGCCAAATCGCCGAACTTGCCTACCTTTGCTCGGCTGCTTGTTGTAGTACCCACGAATGTGCCAGTCCGCGGCCATCAGAAGACCGGCAACATGTCGGCATGTAGGCCGCGCGCGATGATCTCGCATCCCTTGTCGTGACGCTGGCGCCATGTGTCGGCGTAGCCGCCGCGCTCGCCCGCGACCCATTCGGATCGCGCTCCATCGAATGCCCGATCGCTACGAGGTTGACCGCGCGTATCAGGTGCTCCGCCTGGGCCAGGAAGTGCGCGGGCCAATATATCGCGATTTCCATCCGGGTGACGTCGCTGTAGCTCGGAAGCAGCCGCGCCCATTTCTGCATGCGCTGCGTCTTTTCCAGTTCGGTTTGCTCCTGCTGCGCCAGCAGGCCCTCCCATTCATAGACATAGGCGGGCCACGCGCTGCTGTAGCCAGCGATCGCGCGCATCGGCAGCATGCGGAGCCTTCGCATCGCCTCCGACAGCCGCTTGCCGACATGCGGACCGTCCCAGACCGACGGGGCAATGTCCTCCATCACGGCGTCCTCGAGCGGGTTGAACTTGGGGAGAGCGTCCTGCCGGGTCAGAATGCAGTCCATGTTTTACCTCCCGTTCGGCGCATAGAGCTTGCGAACAAGCCTCTCACGATGCGCCTGTTGCTTCCGTGTTTGTCGATCAGTGTCGGCTGCAGACAACAGCCCATGCTCCAGCTTGTGGCAGTCAGCGCAGACTGCTTCCAGGTCTTCGAGGCGCTCGCGAAAAAAGTCGCTCATAGGTATCCGCGCGCTTTTCTCGCCCAGCTACCGGGCAGCATCCTGCCACCGACGGCCGCTCTGCGCCAGCGTACAAGCGATCACCGACGAATAGCAGCAGATCGCGCCGGCGTATGAGCAGTAGCTGAAGATGAGCAAAAACCAGCGTGTCGGATTGAGCGCCATAAACCTTGGTATCGTTCGGGCCCCTCTTTAGATGCCCGACGTTTGCCAAGGTTCAATTGAGCCGCTGATCGCGATCGTCTTAGCTGCGGTACGAGGCTGGCTGGAGCGGACATCTCATTCGTCATCGCCGGGTTCGGCCGCTGATTAGCTAGTCAGGAGGTCGCGGATTCTGTTTTTCGTAGGAATGGCAGTCTTAGCCGAGGCGTGGCTAGAGGCGCTCATGGAACCTTTCGAGCTTACGTGGTGCGAGTTCGAATATCAGCGGGTCCTCAAACAGCTCGAGAGAGGGAGGCGCGGGGCGACCTAGGGGCCACAGCTGCGTCCCTCACGTAGGAGCCCGTCGGTTGCTCCGGGGGCTTCCCCTTCAAACATCCCCGGTTCGAATCCAGTTGGGCGAGCCATTGCGGACGGCTCCGGGCCGAGCCCATTATCTTAGCGAACGGTAAAGCTTCTCGCGTCGCTTGCGTAGCTTGTCAGAGCCGATCAACTGCTCTGAGATCTCGCGGAACAGCCCAGTCTCATCCCACCTCTTTGCATCCGCGTCACGGCGTTCTCGGCTTGCTCAAATGTGGGACGCTCTCCAAGTAACCACTGCTTCGCGGTTGAGCTATCCCACTGCATGGCTTCTGCTCGTGAGCCCGGTAGTGCTCTTCGCTTCTCTATGAAACTTAGCATCACCGCAAAGTTTTCCTCGGCAATTGGCCGGTCAGCTAGCGCGATCCAGAGCAATCCGATTAGGCCGCGCCTCGCCCGACTCATCACGGAGAGATGTTCATTCACCTCCGGCTTTTCGTACGTGACGAACTGCCGCAAGAACTGTATCGGTTGACGAATTCGCACGCCCGTGTGGTGGTCGTACATCTCTCGGATCCTATCTGCTCGAAACGTCCGGTTATCTTTAACGCGAGAGCAGTAGGCTAGAATGTAGTTCGACCGTCGTCCTGCGTTACGTCCAAAATAGTAAGGACGCGCTCGGAAGCGACCCCATCCCCATTCACGTAGTCTATTCGGTAAGCAGGCCCAGGAACGGAGCCCAAAGGCGGAAGCGGCTCATCAGGCATTTCGCGCACATTCATGGAAGCCGTTACAGTAAGCCCACCAGCTTCGAACGTATCACTTGACGTCTCGACGCAGCCATCATCGGAGGCGGAGTTTCGCCGTCTCGACTAAGCGAAAAGAACTACGGCCGCGCCCAATAGAACCAGCAGACCTACAAGCTCATAGCTCACTGCCCAACTCTCCCCATCCCATCGGCCCGCGCTTCCAGCGTGACTGCGCGCGCTTGGATGTGAAGTAAACGCGAGGATATGCCCCTAAAAGGTGCCTAACTCACAATTTAGTCGCATGCTGACGTGGTCGCAACTTGAGGGCGCGATCGGGCCGGCTGAGGTGCTGGGAACGCAGTGGATACCTGACACGCAGATTGGCATGCGTTGGCAAGACCTTGAACTGTCTGCTATCGACCGTGGCGAGAAAAGCATGGCGTGACCGTCCCGAAGCCAATCCGCCGCCTGATCGAGCTGGGCCTGAAAGTGCAGCCCAAGTGAGGCCAAGTGAACCTCCCTGGTTGAGGAACTCGTCGAGAGCGACGAGCCACCGACCGAAGTCGTCGCTTTCCGCTATAGCGGCGTCAAATGGAATGAGACTGAGACGCCGCGCCAACTCGCGATGGCCTGATACGAACGCTTGCCGCCGGCTTGCCTGCGGCAAGCAGGCGCGGCGCGGCAATCGGCTGCTTCCTTGAACTCACGACCACGGAAGATACAGCGCGGCGAACAGCACCAGGCCGATTAGAATGCACGCCCACGCGATTGCTAGCGCCTTATCCATCGGCCGATTCCCCCAATCTCCTCGGCCGCGCGCCTGGCTCTGAGCGGTCCTTGGCAAGCCGACGCGCGCTTCAGGTCCACCATCGAGCGCTCAGCCTGGTACACAAATGTGTACTGCAAGAGGCCAGCTCGGCCCCCATCCAATCCGGTAGTTGAGGCGACCGCGTCAGGTTGCAAACTCCCTCCCGGCGTGGACACGCGTTTCCAGAACCTGGGGAGAAAGACCTTTATGGCTCGTATTCAACATATCGTTCACACTCCACAATGACGAATGGACGGTCGTCGTAAATGGCAAGCACTCCGCCCCATACGCTACTCAGAAGGAGGCAATCCGCGCCGCGGTCGATGCCGCCCACGCGGACGGAAAGGCAGGGCATGACGCTCAGGTTCTCGTTCAAAGGGAAAACCACCAATTTAGAATCGGATGGACATATGGCCACGACCCATACCCCCCACCAGCCGGCTAATCGCGGACCACATGAGATCGGCGCCGACCAATCCTGGTAGGTGCCTTGCAGTCCTTCTCCGCGATACTTGGTAGCACCCTTTGGGAGTTCAGCCTCTCGGGGGCCGAGTGGCCAGCCTTGCTAACTCCGAGGGCGACGGCTGGTCGGCAACGACAGTGCTTTCGGGGCGTGAGCACCGAATCACGTCCGCGCTGGACGTTTTTCTCAGCTTTGATGGCGCGGCCGTCCATACATCGAGGATCAGCCGCGCCCTTTGGCGAGCCCCGGGCTAGGCCCGAAGTAGTCGATTGGCCTTCGGGTAGCTATCGCGCGCGCATAGGTCGAGCATAAACTCCCCTGTGAGCACCAAAAGAATGGAGCATCTCCAATGAACATCGATCTCGCGGCGGTGCTTACTAAATTTCAGAACATCTCGCCCGGCGCCTTTATCAAGCTCGATATCTCAATTGAAGGCAGATCAGTCGGCATTTTGGTAGAGGACGGCCACGGCAACCAGGGCATCGTTACCTTTCCCGCCACGCCCGCCCCACAACACCCAATCGCGTGGCATCAGCAGGGCGGAATATCACACCGAACACTTATCCACTTTCCGACCGCGCTTCGGAGGCCGGCGCTGCCGTGCCAGGTTCTGCAGCGGGCGTGCCCTTGGTCTGCGTGGGGAACAAGGCGTTCGTCGCAGGTCAACAAGATCGGCATCATCGTGAATACTTCAACATCGATACGGGCAAAGCCGAAAAGGTGGCTTTAGATGACGTGGTGTTGTTCACGGAATGGGCCGTGGGGCATGTCGTCGATGGAAAATTCGAAGAAATCTACAGATACCCTCTGCCTGGTACTTCTTAAAGAGGAGCGGCAAGCCGCTTGAAGTCCCCCGCGTTTCGAATCCGCTGAATCTGTACCATCGGTGCGAGCTGGAATCACTGCTTCCAATCACAGTCAAAGGAAACCTGATATGATCCCTATTTAGGAGTCCTTTATTCGAGCGATAAAGTTGCTAGACGGACCAAAACCGACCGAGCAACGAGCTGAAATCGTCGCCCACCTGGATACTATTATAGACTATGCACGCGACGATGCCGAGGAGCGCCTAGCCCATAGTTTCAAAGTGATGGCCCTGAATCACCTCGACAGTATCGGTCGAGATACGTCGACTATTGTGAAGGAAAAAATGGAGCTGGCTCTGATCGCCACCGAAGAATTGATTATAGCTATCGTCGAGCGCAACCGGCGGGGAATAAGATCCGAACGATGTCCATGCCGGAACTTTGCAACTGGGCAATACGTCGGCCGGTGGTCGCGATCAGATAAGCATGAGCGATGACGACCTCCACCAAAGACATGCACGCAGCGCCATCGGACCAAGCAATAACCTTCAAAGTCACGGCCGGCGCGTGACTGGAAGCCCTTCGATCGAGGAGTTCATGGTCTACTTGTTATCGAGCCCGACGGGAATATAGTGCACTGCGTAAGGCGATTTGCGCTGATGAGGAAGCGGCTAAGCAGCGAGCACGGCAATTAGCCGAGACCAACAGGGTCGCGCTTTGGCAGCTCACTCGCAAGATTGCGAGCTATCCGTCACGCGCGAACTGAGGCGCTTAGTTTGCGCGATCCTCGCTCTTACCCTTTGCCATGGCGTTTGGCCCTCACAGATAAGATCCCGGTCTCTCGGCGCCGGCGCTTCAGGTCTTCCTTGTAAAAATTCACCGCCAGATGGATCATCGTTCCGGCGCGATCCGATCGTTGATATCTAGGGGGACTGCGTTCTCATCATCTGGTTCATCTGGTGCCATCGCGCGGCCCAACCTGCGCACCAACCCAAACTTAGCAGTTGCGCGTTGAGATCGTCGCAGATCTCTATCGGGCCGATCGGATCAACATCGCCCATTTTCGAGAGACCAAGATCCCGAGGAGAATTGCCACCTCCATGCCATCCAAGCTTGTACCCCTCCCGCTCCAGCAGACCACTTCCGTGCAAGGCGGCGGCGATCCCGATCGTTTCCGGATCCTTTCAGAAGGTATCCGCTACCGTCAGAAACACGCCAAGGGCGTCTGTCGTCTCTTCGCTAAATTCCGGATAGTCCCACCCATAGGCCTGCGCAGCGTCCGGCGGGATGTCCACACTTGCTGCGTAATCTGAGCAATTTGCGCAGCGTGATAGTTCGAGCGTGCCATCGGGCCGCGCCGCTAAACGCCCTTGGCGCAAGGCATATCTGACCGCACCTTCACTGCGGCCTTCCGCCCTTGCGAATTCCCTTCGGCTCGGCCCTGGTTCAGCGACGAGATCGCCGATCTCGGCAGCAAAGATGCCGCTATGCAGATGGCCCGCACGCGGTGCATCGAACACCAAGGTCGCGGTCATCAAGGCGTACCTCTACGACCCGCAGATCAATCGCACCTATGCGGAGACGGCCGCGCATTACGGCACCGCCGTCTTTGCCGGCGCGGCCGCGCAGCCGCGCGACAAGGCCGACGTCGAGCAGGCTGTCCTCATCGTCGAGCGCTGACTGCTCGGCCGCCTGCGCCACCGCGTTGCGATCGGCGAGTTGCTCACCAGGCTCAACGAGGAGCGGCCGATCCGGCGGCTCGGCGTGACGCGCCGCCGGGTTACTCGAGCTTGCACCCCAGATGATGTGCGCCTGCACGCGCCCCATTCGGATCAGACAACGCGGAACATTGCCCAGCAACTGGTCCTGGCTGATTTCTCGAGCGCTTTGCGTAGCGTAATTGCGCCTGTGGCATCGAGACCGACGACGTGGAATGTGTTCCGAGATCGATGCCGATTGTGACAAGGTTCGTATTCGACATGGCTTGCGCTCCTGCTGCTGCCCCGCCGGGCTCCCTCCACGTTGCCCCTGAGAGCGGGCGTGGTCCATGCCATTAACTCACGACTATGCTTCGCACCATCGCCTCTCGACGTTTGGTCGTCAAAGGCGCATTCTTGTGGACGTCCATCTAGTCTCTGCTCGGAACACTGAAGCTTCGCAACCTCAGCTTCCTCGGTTCAGACCAGATGGACAACCTCCTGAAACACCACATCTAGGGATCGCACCCGCAGTGACGCACGCCGCGAACTCAGGTCCACGGTCCGATAAGCTCATACAGGGTCGATCACGGCCGAATGCTACGGGCTGGTGGAGACGATCGAGCCCGGCGCGTGAGAAAGTTGGACAGACCAGAGTCTATGCGCAGTGACCTGAAAGCCCCCCTCATGTTTAGCGGGTGGACTCGTCCGTTTCGATCGTCCTAACATGACGCCAGGCTGTGCAAATTACCTGCGCGCTGCGCTCGCCAACAATTGCCTCCGGAGTTCCTAAAAATGTCTGCCGATCGGCCGGCCACGCGGCTCGCGACGCGTCTTGCATTTTTTGTCGCTGGTTTTGGTATGGCTGCCTGGGGGCCGCTGGTGCCGTTCGCGAAGGAACGACTGGCGGTCGAAGAGGGCGTTCTCGGTTTTCTGCTGCTGTGCCTAGGTTTGGGCTCGGTTCTCGCGATGCTTTTGACCGGCTTGTTGAGTGCGCGCTATGGCAGTAAACCGATCATCCTGATCGGTGGGTTCAGCCTTACACTCATCCTTCCTTGGCTGGTTGTTGCCGGTACGCCATGGGCGCTCGGGGCCGCGCTGGTCGCCTTCGGCGCCTCGCTCGGCGCGATCGATGTCGCTGCGAATATCTGTGCGGTCGAGGTGGAACGTGCAGCTAAGCGTCCGCTGATGTCCGGGTTTCACGCGCAATTCAGCATCGGCGGCTTTGCCGGTTCCGCCGCGATGAGCATATTGCTTTGGTCGAATGTTGGTGCTTTTGCATCAACCCTGATCTGCGCGAGTTTCATGGCAAGCGTCATGGTGCTGACTTGGTCGCGATTGCCCCAAAGAGCGCAGGCTCAGCGAGGGGCGTTGTTCGTCATGCCGCATTCCATTGTGGTGCTGCTGGCGGTATTAGCAGCGATCACGTTTCTTATTGAGGGAGCCATACTCGACTGGAGCGCCTTGCTGCTGGTGGACCGTGGCCTTGTACCCAAAGCGCAGGGTGGACTCGGCTTCATGCTGTTCTCCATTAGCATGACCGTTGGGCGCCTCGGGGGCGATTCCGTCGCGTCGCGCGTGGGCGACCGCGCGACACTGGTGGTCGGCAGTCTGATGGCCGTCGCGGGTTTCGCGCTTCTGCTGGCGGCCCCAGGCGCCCCCCTCGCGATGGCAGGTTTCCTGCTCATTGGTCTTGGTGCATCGAACCTGGTTCCCATTCTCTTCCGGAGGGCCGGCACTCAGAAGGTAATGCCTGCAGGTTTAGCGGTTGCCGCGATCACCACGGTTGGCTATGCGGGACTCCTCGTTGGACCGGGGTTCGTCGGTTTCCTCGCCAACTTCGCAGGGTTGCCGAGCGCATTTGCGATGTTAGCCGTACTCATGTGTCTGGTCACCCTGTCGGCGCGCAGCGTCACCATAGAGGCGCGGTGACATCAACGCGGCGGCGACGCGCGCAGCTCGGCGGATGGTGGCCCAAGCGAGCGCCTTCCTCCGCCTTCTGATTTCCGGCCGCTAGGACGGCATGGTCTTGCTCGATAGCGGCTCGATCGGCGATCGAACCGGTTGCGAGCCGATCAGGCAGTTGTCCGACGCTGATGATGCCGAAGGCGCGTCGGCTCAAGTTGAGGGCCTTCGCGCTAAACTCCCGAGATTTGTTCGGACCCGATTATTGGCTCCTCAGTGTTGGCTCTTCACGTCATCATGGAACGGGTCCGCTTTTCGGCTCGGTCGACGTGGCATTCAGTCAGGCGGTGTCTGCCAAAGAATGTTGCGGACCAAGAAGTCTAGGAGCTTGAGGTGCCTGTAAGAACCTGGCGTCCGGTGCTGTCCTAGTTAGGACGCTCGCAACCGGGAATCAGGACGGGCCATGCTCGTCGGAAAAGCTAGCAATTCCTGACACCGGTGTTAGCCTTGGACCCATCGGGTCACGTCCCCGACTCATCCTAGGATGACTGGCCTCAGCACCGACCTCTAGCAGGCCGCTGAAAACCGTGCCGACCGGCGATCATGATTCATTGGCTCCGATGAGATTCGGAGATGGTGCGTGCGGGGCGGCGACAATCGAACGGGCGAGCTGTTTAGCTACGTTGACCTGGAGGCGCGGGTGCGGCGTGATCATCCCCTGCGAGCGATCCTGACGATTGTGAACGAGGCCCTGTCGGCGCTTGAGCTTGAGTTTGCCGCGCTCTATTCGCCGATTGGGCGGCCGTCGATCCCGCCGGAGAAGCTGCTGCGGGCGATACTTGTTGCCGACGTTTTATTCCAAACGCTCGGAGCGGCTTCTGATGGAGCGGCTGGAATATGACCTGCTGTTCCGCTGGTTCGTTGGGCATCGGCCTCGATGACGCGGCTTGGGACCATTCGGTGTTCTCCAAGAACCGCGACCGGCTGCTGGAAGGCGACATCGCGACCAAGTTCCTGGCGGCGGTGCTGGCGCAGCCTAAGGTGAAGAAGCTTCTGTCGAGCGATCACTTTTCAGTCGATGGCACGCTGATCGAGGCGTTGGCCTCGATGAAGCGTGAAGCCCAAGGACTCTTGCCCTGATCGATTACCCGCTCACTGCGGTGGATCGCGGCTGGCGAAGATCGGTTAGGATGTCACCAAGACGTTGGAGGAGGGCCCAAGCCGGTTCAAGCTGATCGACGGGACGCGAGAAGTTCACTAGCCGCGATTGCGAGAAGATCAGCCAGCGGCCGGCGCCATTCCACGCCAAGTAGGGACACGGACCTGCCGCACTACTGAATTGCCGCCTGAGAGCGGGCGTCCCGCCCTTTGGTTCCCGCGCTCCGCGCATAGCGGCCATGAACACGGATGGTTGAGGCGTGATTCGCGCCTCCTCCGCTCCACTCGCCCAGTACCTACCCAATTCTAAACGATGGGAGCGATGATCGCGCGGCTTCATGACAAGCGTGGGCATGCATATCCTGCTCAACCGCCAGAGTGCGCGTTAAGTGCGAGGGGATCGACCTGCCGTTATTGACGCTGCCGACTAGGTCGGCCGCGGGATCTTCGCCGTCATGCCGCTCTTCCACTTGATCGAACGCCATGTGCTCGCGGCCGAGCGCCATCATGGCGATGACACCACCATCCGTATCTTGCATCCCCTGAAGCATCTGGCCGCTACGCCTTGTCCTTCCGATTGCTACACGAGCCGCTGCTCGACCCGCAGAAGAAGGTGCTGCCGATCACCCCAGCGTTTTGCTTTGCCCATACGCCCGGGGCTTCTTCGAGATGGCTGACATCGAGAAGATGCTCCAGATGGTAAGAAGGGCGGTCACTCCGATCGCGCCGGAGGCGGTTAGACGCCTCGATGCGTTGTTCGAGATCGATCGCGCCATCAATGGCCGCGACGCCGACGAGCGGCGTGTCGTGCGCCAGGAAAGAGGAAGCCGCTTTGAAGAGTTGGTTTTCACTCATTGTTGGGTTGCGGCTCTTTATGACACAAAAGCCCACGACAGGAGCCCTGAACAGCCGGAGCTTCGCAGCCGCGCCACCTGATCGCCCTTGCGCAGCTTGGGCGAGAATACGTGCAGATGGCTCTGGGGCAGCCCGCTGCGCGCCATCTCGGCCGCGTTCTGGTTGCCGCCGGTCGCGGTACTCTTGCCGATATCGGCCAGCGCCTGCCGGCCAGCAAGTTGCTACCGCTCGTCCGCTTCTCTGCACCGTGCACCCGCAACGAGCAACACGGGTCCCAGCACCGCGCCAACCGCAGCGATCGAAAACCGTGTTTCTGAGCGTTCTAGCGTATCGCACTCTCCAGGAATTGCACTGGTCCGCACCTCATTTAGAATCGATAGCCGCAATCACCTCGATCTCGACCAGGAATTTGGGATTGGCGAGGCTTCGGAAAGTACCACAACCGGCAACATGTCGAACCTATCTCATTTGGTAGCACCTGCTCAATCGGGATCGCTTAAGCGGATATGCATGGGCGAGCTTGGCAGTCTGCTCGGCATTGACAATGAAGATCATCCATATCGATCAGCTTAGCGTCGCGCTTCCGCGCGCGAGCTCCGTCGCAAACGTCCATGACTTGGTTACTGATTCCCGCGACTGAACTTATGCGTCGTCCATTATGGCCTTTGCGCTACGAATCATATGTAAGGTGCGCGCCCGCAGCAGGATGCGCGATATTTCAATCGGTCAGCTTGACCTCGACGGCTCTGTACTTCGAGCGGTGTTTATTGAAACGAATGCCGAAAGTCACGCGCGTGCCCGACACCAGATCAGCCCCTGCGCAGTCACGCAGGTCCGATATGTGCACGAACAAATCCTTGCCGTCGCCATCGTCAGGCTGAATGAACCCCCAGCCCTTTTCAACGCTGTACGATACTACCGTTCCCGTGTGCATGTTTGCTCCAAGGTCTTGAGCGTTGATATCGGCACCTGCTACACCGGAGCTGCGGGTGCACTTTCCGTCTCGAACGAGGGACTCGTGGACTGTGCGTCTGCTCTCCCGGAGGTGAAACTGATGCTGTGCTAATTGCCTGCCTTCTTGGTGCCCTCATCCGATATGGCGGCGGAGCCCGCCCCTAACATCACCGCATCTGAGCATTCGGTAATGCCGCCCAGAACTGAGCAAGGGTCGTGCCGAATCGAGAATTGGACGTTCTGCAGGCGCTTCGTAGCGGGCTACAGGGCCAAGTTGATCGTTTCGGTCTGAAAACTGATGGGTCGACGGGTCAGTGTCCTTCCCTGCTGGTACCGCCGACTTCGGACCAATACAGGCTCACGCCCGCGTTTGTCCGATCGCGGGGGCACCGACACGTCCGGACGGTTTGCGACAAGCGGCGGCATTCGCCATTGGCAGAGGTGACCTAGGATTTGAGGGCCAGAAGCAGCGTCTCGCTCGACAGCTGTTGCGCTGTTGTTGTAGCCGTCGGCGTGGTGCGGAATGGTGATGCTGCGGGTGACGGTCTCACTGCTGTTGCGCTGATTTCGGCGAAGATCGTATGCATGACTGCCGATTACCGAGCGCCTCTTCAGCTGGCGGCCGTTCGCTTGAACCATTTCCTCGGTAGGCCAATGTGGTAGCCGCGTCTGCGAAGCTCTGCCTCGGATCTATTGAGTGTTTCGCAGATCGATTTCACAGGCGCGCCCGCTTCAAGAAGCTCGCGCAGCAATTCGTCTTCTCTTTTCGTCCATCGACGAGGGCCGAGAGCCAACTTCAATCCGACCTCTTAGATTCGATTTCAGGCCGGTTCTGGAGAACAGTGCTATCCGCCAGCGTGGCCTTGCGTAGGGGCCCTGCCTGTCCCAGGCATCGGATCGGCCTCAAAAAAAATCGCAGGCGAGGCGTTCCCTGAAAAGCTATACTTGGCATAGCCTAGGTGTTCCCGAGTCCTCTGCCAACGAGATTTTGGCGCGATTGAAATCCACCCAGACCTGGCGGGCGACTTGGCGACGGTTGGTTCTCCTTTGAGAAGCTCGCGCAATCACTGACGAGCTTTTTCTTTTGTTTTCCGGTACATGGAAGAACGATTCGCCCGGTGGCGAAAACTCCTACTTCGAACGAACGGCCATGTATCGATGTGAGCGCGTCGCATTCTCCGCGCAAGCGTGGCGCGCCACGCGCACAGCCGGCGGGCCGCAACGCGCGCGTGCAAAAAAAATGTTCGCTGTCTTACGACCGTCAGCGCCTGCCCCTGACAATCGTTCGCTTTAGATCAGTCAAAAGCTGCGCAGCAGAACAGGGACGGAAGTTGACTGGTCATTCTTTGCCCCGCACAAGAGAGATAATTGGCACTTTGCCAGGAGAGGCTTGCGAACGTGGTGGAAGTCAGCTGCTCGCCCAAAGTCTTCCTAGACGACGGGTCTTGGTCGCACCTTGACTCGCTTGCGAGCCGGTCCGCCGAACAACTACGCTATAGATAGGTATTCGGGCGCCACAGCGTGAATCAGCATTCGGGGCAGCATCTATTCTAGACCAGAGGAGGTCAGGCCATGTCCGACTCGCTCCAACGCCCAATCTTGCCCAGTCAATAGAAGCGTCAAATCTACGCTGATCGCATGATCCATACTACGGGTCCGAAGAACATCAACATTCTACAACTTGCCTGGATATTGGGTTCAAGCGCAGCTGCGTGTGTCTATGCGCCAGAACCGGCGTAAACTTACGGCTGCTATCCCCAGGTCCGGCTTGCGGCGCCAGCGGACCAACACGGCAATCGCAATGTCCGCCGGGGGCATTTACAACGGACCCATCGGGATTTTCGGCTAAGCCGTGTACTCATCTGTGGACGCCCCGCCAGATGCAAGCGGTTTTTGAGGAAGATTGGCACGTAGTCGGATGCTGCCATCTGTCCGGCCTCTAGTGCAGCGATGGAGCTGCGGGCCCGTATGGGAGTTCGCGGACCGGAACCAAATCATAAATGCGTGCTCTAGGCACGATGAGTACATCTGGTTCTTCTGGCCCCGTCTCGCCGACTGTTGCGCCATACTTTCCTTCCGACCGACTACACCTCTGACGACCTCAGGCCCACCAAGATCACGCCTTGGCTGCGACCGGAGCCCTGTATTTTTCCTGCTTTACAAGTAGCGCCCAGACGATCCGCGCCATCTTGTTGGCGAGCGCGATGGTCACCAGCATGCGCGGTTTGCGAGCCAGCATCTGTTCGAGCCAAGAACCCCTTGGCGCGTCGCGTTTGCTTGCCTGTTGCACGACGGCGCTGCTGCCGATGATGAGGAGGCGCCTGAGCGTGCGTTCGCCCATCTTGGATGTCGCGCCGAGTTTCTGCTTGCCGCCCGTCGATCTTTGAAGGGGCGTGAGACCAAGCCAGGCCGCGAAGTCACGACCTTTGGCAAAAGTCTCGGCCGGTGGTGCTAAAGCGGCGATCGCGGTGGCGGAGATTGGGCCGATGCCAGGAACGGTCATCAGCCTGCGCGATACTTCGTCCTCGCGAGCGCGTCGCGCGATCTCCTTGTCGAGATCCGCGATCTTGCCATTGAGGTCGGTCAGCAGGTCCAACATCAATCGGAACATGGCGTGGGCCGCTTTGGGAAGCGAGCTGGCCATCTCTTCTTCCTCGATCAGGTCGGTAAGCATCGCCACGTGCGACGGCCCCTTGGGTGCGATCCAACCATATTCAGTGAGGTGTCCCCGGATCGCGTTGATGAGCTGCGTTCGCTGCCGCACGAGTAGGTCACGGGTCCGAAACACCAGACCCGCCGCCTGTTGCTGTTCGCTCTTCACGGCCACGAACCGCATGCTCGGCCGCTGCGCTGCTTCGCAGATCGCCTCGGCATCGATCGCGTCATTCTTTTGCCGCTTCACAAACGGCTTTACGTAGGCGGGAGGGATCAGCCGAACTTCATGGCCAAGCTGGGCGAGTTGACGGGCCCAGCGATGGGCTCCGCCACATGCCTCCAGAGCTACCGTGCAACTCGGCTGGGCTGCGAAGAAATCCAGCAGCTTTCCTCGGCTGATCCGTTTGCTGAATATAGCTCGCCCTTTCCCATCTGCTCCATGAGCGTGGAAAACATGCTTGGCGATATCCAGACCGATTATGATAACCTCTGACACGGACGCCTCCCTTAAGTGGTGCTCAACACCTCCACTTTGGCACATCGATGCCGTCGGGCGGGGCGTCCACCCCATCATAAATCGGGACGACCGGGACCGCCCTTCAGTATCGTAGACGGCGTTCGATGGCACTTGCCAGCGCGGTCAACGAGTAGCAGATCACAAAGAACACGCTCAGCACTCCCAGATAGATCTCGATGGCGTGTGAGCCTCCGGCTCCGACGTACGCTAGTCTTTCGATCATTTGGCGCGCCGATCCCAAGAGATCCGACACGCCGACGACAGACGTCAGTGCGCTCGCCTGGACGAGAACGGTGAGCTGGCCGACGTAGGGCGGCAACGCACGCCGAAATGCCTGCGGCAGAATGACGAACACAAGCGCCTCGGTTGCGCTCAACCCAAGCGCCCGGGCACCCTGCTCCTGACGGCATGGAATTGAATTCAAAGCGCCACGGAATACCTCGCCGATATTTGCCCCGCCCCACAGTCCCAGTCCGATGATTGCGGCCGTGAGTGGGCCGGTGCGAAGCCCAATCTGAGGAAGGGCGAAGAATACGAAGAGGAGGATCATAAGTGACGGCACGCCACGAAGGACCTCGACGTAAAGACGCCCGATCAGGCGCGCGAAACTGAGCGTGGTTCGCGACAACGCCGCGATCAGGAGTCCGAGAGCCGTCGCTAACAAGACGGTAAGCAGGGAAATCCACAGAGTAATGAGAAGACCCTGACCAAGATAAACAGCGACGGGCCAAATCCAGTTGCTCATTTGACCACTCCCAGTCCTGGAATCAACAGCCTGCGCTCGAGCGCCCGGGATGCTTCGCTTAGGATGCTGCAGATGAGCAGATACATCAGGCAAGCAATGCCGAAGGTCTCGAACACCTTGAAGGTATCTGACACGATCCGGTTAGCGACGTAGGTTAATTCCTGATAGCCGACGACGATCATAAAGCTGGACGATCTGAACTGCGTGATCGCGGTGGTCGTTGCGCCGGTGATCGCGATGCGCAGCGCAATCGGGAGGGTGACGTCAAGAAAGGTCTGGAAGGCCGGCAAGCCAAGAGCGCGAGCCGCCGTCACCTCGCCTTTCGGTACAGCTTCGAATGCGGCCCTGAAGACTTCCGTCTGATAGGCGCCGCCCCACAATGCGAGCGCGAGCCAGGAGGTCTCGAATGGCGTCAGACGAATCCCGATATCGGGCAGCGCGTAGAATAGCAGGAAGATCTGTACGAGGAGCGGCGTGCAGCGAAATGCATTCACGAACCCGACAATTGCTATGTTGGCCACCGGGACCCGTGCATAGCGTATTGCCCCCAGTACGATCCCGATCCCAATTCCGAGCAGGATGCCGATCGCGCTGATGAGGAGGCTGTTGCCAAGCCCTGCCAGCAGCTCGGTTACCTCTTTCATGAGATCGCTCTGCACGATCCGCACTTCCACTCAAGCCGAATTGGGACGCTACAGCTCACGATTTGCATTCCATGGGGTCGACGCCTGCATAGTCGGGCTTGACTTTCGGCCCCGGGACGACATTGCGGTACTTTGCGACCATCGTCGGGTCTTTCACTTCTTCGGCGAAGGCTGTGTAGAACGCGTCTTCTTCGCGCATCTTGGCGATCACTGCATTGATCCAGGCGAGCGTGGCCGCGTTGCCCTTCTTGACGCCGATCCCCTGGATCGCTGGCGATGCAAGCTCGCCAACGACTTTGAAGTTCTTGTTGTTCTGCACGAAGTTGTAGTCGTAGACGTCGATGTAGGCGAAGGCGTCAGCACGTCCCTGGACCAGCATCGTGGAGGAATCGGCCGGACTTTGGGCCGTGATCAGGTTCGCCTTTGAATGGCACTTCTGCAACCAGGTCTGATAGGTGCTCCCAGTCGGCGTCACGACGGTGCGACCGGCGAGATCGGCGTAGTTGTTGATAGGAGAATCCTTCTTCACAACAAGCTGGAGATTGCTCAGCCAGATCGGATCCGAGAAGTCGATTTGCTCAGCGCGCGCCGGGGTTCGGGCAAGTGAGGCGAGCACGAGATCGACCTTGCCGGACTGCAGGAACGGAATACGATTGCTGTCGTTCACACATTGGGTCTGGAGACCGGCTTCGGTGCCGAATGCAAATTCGGCGATGCGCTTGACGAGCCCATACTCAAAGCCGGCCGGCTTTCCATCGAGCCCGACATAGCCGGCAGGCGGATACTGGCAATTGATGCCGATCGTCAGCACCTTAGGCGTGGCCAGGTCCGTGGGCAGCGGCACGTCCACCTTCGACTGCGCTACGGCCGGCAATGCCATTATCGAGAATGACAGGCCCGCGATCGCGGCTAGGCACTTCAGCATGTTCATCGTCCCACTCTCCTTTTGAATCCTTGGTATGCCTAAGAAAGGTCAGACGTCGGTGTGCGACAAGAACTGGCGCGTGCGATCGTGACCTGGTCGATCGAGGACGTCCGCCGGATGTCCTTTCTCAATGACCACGCCGTCGGCCATGAACGCGAGTGTGTCGCCGACCTCCCGCGCGAAGCCCATTTCATGCGTCACAACGAGCATGGTCATGCCGGAGCGCGCGAGATCCTTCATGACATTCAAGACCTCGCGCACGAGCTGAGGATCGAGCGCCGACGTGACCTCATCGAACAACATCACGTGGGGACGCATCATGAGAGCTCGGGCGATCGCAACACGCTGTTGCTGGCCTCCCGAAAGCTGGTCGGGATAGCTGCCGGCCTTGTCCGCCAAACCAACCTTCGCGAGCAGCTCCTTGGCGCGCGCTTCTGCTTCCCCATTCGGTTCTTTCAAGACGCGGCGCGGAACCAAGGTGAGGTTTTTCAGGACAGTAAGGTGCGGAAACAGGCTGTAGTGCTGGAACACCATCCCCACGCGCTGACGGACCTTGTTCACGTCCTGCTTGCCGGAGAGCAAGTCCTCGCCCTCCAGCACGATCTCACCGCCGGTAACCGGTTGAAGCATGTTGACAGTTCGCAGGAGCGAGCTTTTGCCACTGCCGCTCGGGCCAATGATGACGACGACCTCGCCTTGACGGACCGAGAGATTGACGCCCTTCAGAACCTCGTTTGATCCGTACGAAACGCGAATGTCGCGCAGGTCGAGGAAGGGTGCGGCCGGTCCGGTTGACATTGGGCGCCCTCTCTCTGGGTTCAGCGAAACGCCGGTCGAACAACCGCGGAGATCAGGTCGCTCATCGCGACATGCGTCTGCAGAGGAATCCCATCGACGTCGGCGTCGACGACGTTTCCGACCGAGTTAATCAAGCCGATGTCGACACCGCGGCGAAGCAGATGTTCTTCCATTTTGGGCGCATGGAGGAGGTCAGGCCTCTTCAGGCGTACTGCAAGCGCCCCTAAGATGGCGTAGCAACCCCAGTTCGAGCAGGCCGCAGTGACCAGCACGTCGGTGCCGGTCACCGCTCCGATGCCAGCACCGCCCTCCGGGCGCGCATCGCCGAACTTCACATGGTGCCGCACCGCGTCGGCGACGACCCCCATGCCTATCTCGTTCCCCCCGTCGCCCACGCAGACGCTCGGAATCCCACGAACGAGCGCCTCGTCGAACAAGTAGTCAATCCGGGCCCGCCCCATGCCGTAGTCAATGCCGCGCATCGAGCAATAGATGCCGTCGGCGTTACGGCCGACCCGCTCCGTCGAGAAGACCAGGGCCGGCTTCAGTTCATCGAGCAAGGCGGCGGAGGCGGCCTTCGCCTCAGAGTCCGTGACGGGAAAGGAGCGTGTGCTGGCGACCGCGAGGCTTCCATCGTTGCTCGCAATCCGCGCCTGCTCGTAAGGGAGCACCGCCAAGCCGGCACTGGTAAGAATCTTGGCGGTGCCGTCCAGCAGGGTCTCCTCCGCGACAACGACGCAGGTCGTCCGCTTGGATAGGGCAAGCGCGCGCATGATCGCGGCTGCGCCCGCTGGCCCGTCATTCTCGCCAATGGTTGGCGAAATCCAGGCCCGCGAGACGGAGCCCGTCGTCACCACGACTGTCGCACCCACGGGGACAGCGGCGAGCATTTCGGCGGCCGCGCCGCACAGGGCGCCGCCTTGCCGCGCGCGAGCCGCCTCGTAAAGATGCTCGACACCGCGGCCACCGAGATCGAGATTGACCAGCCGATCGAGCCGGTCATCCATGCCGGCGAAGGTCGCATTGGTGGCGTTCATGCCTGATCTCCCAGAATGAGCCGCGAGATCGTGGTAACTTCGTCGATCCGCGCGGCCAGGTAATCGAGTGCAGCGTCGACGGCGGCGACCACCGCGTCCTGGCCTCCGACATGCCCGATCGCATCGTGGGTCGGTTTCAGGCGCAGTGACACGCGTGCCCCGGGCTGGCCATGCGTGTTGACCGTGAGTATCCCAGCGTCGCGCAGGAGGACCATTCCGAGTGCAGAGGAGACTTCGCAGGGGACGAGCCCAAAGTTTTCTGCGGAACGGCCAGAGCGCCGCAGGACAAGCGCGAGCACGTCCTGCTCGTCGACCATAGGTCCAAGATCGCTGACGGACACGATGTCGCGGCCGAGCTTCTCGGCAAGCGCTACCGCGAGCGCCTGTCCGGACCGTGCTTCCTCCCGCAGATCCTCGGGTCGAAAGCTCTGGAGGGACCGCATGGCGCCTGCGGCGATCGGCGCGCGGGCCTCCATTCCGAATTCAGCACCTTTCGCCGACGCAGCCGTGACGAGATTGGCGCGGCCGGCAAGCACGCCGGCCCGCGGTCCGGCGAGACCCGCCTTGTCGCAATTGGTGATTGCAAGGTCGGCCCCGAGGGCGAGGCCAGGCTTGCCGCCGTGGAGCACGGGACGCAGCCGGGCGCCATAGGCATCGTCCACGAGCACGATGCCGCCGGCCGCATGGCTGGCCTCGGCGACGGCGGAGGTTATGGCATCATCGAGCAGTTCGAGAGCGCTTGTCACGGTGGTGACGACAACGAACTGGGGCTTTGCGTTGGCCAGTGCCGCCCGCCAGTCGCGGTCGCCTCCGATTTCGACGAGCTCAACTCTCGCGATGGCGCAGCCTCGGATCACCGACGCGTGCGACCGTCCGCCAGGGGGGACGACTGAAACGACCGAGCTGCCGCCAGCAAGAGCAGCGATGGTGGCAATGATACCCGCGCTGGTGCGGTTGAATACGGCGACACCATCCTCGCTCTTACCTCCGAGGTGAGCAATCGCCACTTCGCGGAGATCATTGGCAAAGAGGCCGGGTCCGACCCATTCCTCGCACAGTGTCGCGAGATCTTCTGCTTTGAGCGGAAAATCTCGCTGATTTCCCGTGAACACACCGATGGAATGCGGGCCGAGCTTGCGGACACGATTGGCAGCTACGGCCTGTCCCTGCCGAAGGCGGCGGGCTTCGTCGACACTGGATCGGATGATGCTGCCGCGCGCAAACCCGACAATGGGGTCGATCGGATTGCCGAAGCGATCTGTGGGCTTCGGGGAGTGCATTTTCGACTCCGTGGTAGCGGCTGTCGTCATCATCTTTTCCTAGAACCAGTGTGACTTGGCGATGCGGGCACAACCAAGGAGCCAAGGTGACCGGCGACGCACGATGAAATGGGCGTTCTCGTCAGAAGCATTCGGCGAAAGCGCCTTGCCGCGCGAATACGCCAGGCGAGGCATTCTCGGTGCTTCAAACCCGGTACGAGACCGATGAAGTCGGGCCCAATAGTGGGGTCGTAGCTCGACGTCACGGCGTTACCTCGCGAGATCGCTGACGCGACGTTGAATCCGGACCAAGCTCGCTTAACGAACTTGCAACGATGCTCTGGAGCAGACTGACAAAGCCCCGATGACCTCTCTCAGGGACACCATCAACGAGAGGTTCGGTGCTTGCCGTCGCGCCATCACGAGCTCCCGCGCTAACGCAGGCTCTGATTAGCTCCCCTTCCAGGGTATCGTTGTGTAGCAGGTCGGGACTGCCAAGTCCGACAGCAAGTCCGGCGCAAACGGCGTACGCGCCCCAGTTCGATATAGCAGCGCTGACGATCACGTCTGTCTCGACTGCCGTGACCACGAAGCTGTTAGGATGGAGCGCGGCAAGAAAGGTCCGCACCGCGCCGAAGCCGACCTCGTTACCTCCGTCGCCAATTCCTATCGTCAAACGTCTTGCTGTGTGTCCGGCCTCTGCGAGCAGATGAAGATGCGCCATCGTGCCTACAGGGCGGCGATCGCCGCGGACGCCGTGGAAATGACCATCGCGGTTGGGGCCATCGAGCTCGACGAAGACGATCGCCGATGGTTGGTATCGCGCGAGCAGCGCTTCGACGGCCTTGGGTCCATGTTTGGAATGAGGTGGAATAGTCTCCACATTGATCGGCCTTGCCGTAGAGGATCCAACGAGCGCGGCGCAGGCCTCCACTGGCCTAGAATGAGCCTCCTCCGAGACAATTGTGACCTGGGCGCCAAGACCGAGGGCCATCGCCCGTGCAAGAACTGCAGCGCCTGGCGGTCCGTCGGTTTCTCCCTGCGGGAGCTTGGGCGGAACGCCGGCGCCCGTCGCCACGATGACGTTGTCTCCATAGGCGACGCGTGACATGAGGGCCCTGGCTGCCAACGTGGACAATGGCTCGCCGTGATGACGACGGCAAATCTCGTACATCGGAACGACGAGACCTGGCGGGAGCCCGCCCGAGAGAGGACGCGATTCGATCGTCATCAGACGATCGAACCGCTCACCCGCCATGGCCAGAAGAGGGTCCGGACCCGTGGAGTGTTCGGTTGGGAGCATAACCATGGAGACCTCTTCTTATCTCTCGGCTCACACGGTGGCGGTCACGCTCTTGCGATAGGTGTAGCTTTCGAGCGCTCCTTCGATCGAATATTCGGCGCCGATCCCGCTCTGTTTGGCCCCACCATAGGACATGCCCGGGATCTGACCGCCAGCACGGTTGATCTGGAGCCAACCTGTATCGATTCGCTCCGCGGCGCGCAGGGCGGTGGTGATGTCGTTCGTGAAGATGTAGGCGGCGAGACCGTAATGGGTGTCGTTCGCCCAGCCGATCATCTCGTCTTCGTTCGTCCAGGGGATCGCAACCAGGACAGGCCCGAAGACCTCCTCGCGCACAACACGCCAGCTATTGTCGACACCCGTCAGCACGACGGGGCCCGGCATGAAGCCGTCGGTGTCGTTAGCGGGAGCCGGGACCTGGCCGATCTCGACCTTCGCACCACGATCAACGGCCTCGCGGATGAAGGCGCAAACCTCTCCGTAGCGCTCGGCGTTGATGATCGCGCCGATGTCGGAGGCCTCGTCGAGCGCGTCGCCGACCTTCATGGCCTTCAGCTTCTCGACCACCTTTGCAACCACGGGCCCGAACACGTCCCGGTGGATGAAGAGCCGCGAGCCCGCCGTGCAGGACTGCCCCTGACGTGCGAAGCGCATGGCGTTGATCACGTTTGTCGCGCACGTGTCGAGTTGCTCGGGCGTCGCCGCATCGGGATAAACGATGCAGGGGCTCTTGCCGCCGAGTTCAAGGGTGACCTTCGCAATGCGGTCGGCGGCGGCATGCGCCACGAGCTTTCCGACCTCGACCGAGCCTGTGAATGAGATCTTCGACACGTCGGGATGGTTCGAAAGCGGTGCACCAGCCTCGATGCCCGTTCCGGTGACGACGTTGAAGACGCCGGCTGGGAAGATGTCGGCTGCAAGTTCCGCGACCTTAATGACCGCAAGCGGCGCCTCCTCGGCAGGCTTCAGAACCAGCGTGTTGCCAGTGCCGAGTGCCATGCCGATCTTCACGGCAGCTAGGACGAGGGGCGAATTCCAGGGAATGATTGCGCCGACGACGCCAAGCGGCTCTAGCGTCGTGTAGCTGAATATCCCCGGGCCGAGCGGCAACGTCTCGCCCTTCTGCTCGGATACCACACCGCCGTAATAGCGCAGGACCTCGGCAGTGCTCGCGACCTCGGATCGGCTTTGCGTTCGTAGCGCGTTACCCGTTTCGGCCGCCAGGACCTTGGCGATCTCTTCGGCATGCGCCGATACGCGATTGCCGAGTTCGGTCAGAAGCGCGCCGCGGGCTCGAGCTGCCATGCGGCGCCACGTCGGAAAAGCCGCCTTAGCCGCCGCGACTGCGGCATCGACGTCATGCTTGTCTGCAGCCCCGACCATGGCGACGATGTCGCGTCGGCAGGGATTCTCAACGGCCATCGTGCGGCCTGAGACGGGCTTGATCCACTTTCCGCCGATGAAGTTGCCCATTAGCCCGGAGCGGGGCAACGTCAGTTCGGAATCGTAGCTGGTGGTGGCGAGTTGCGCTCTCATTTGTTCGTTCCTGGTCTTCGAAATCATGCTGCGGGCTGACGGAGATTGACCTTGAGCAGTCGCTCGTAGACCTCCGTGACGCTGGTGGAATCCTTTCCGCCGAGACCGTCCGCGCGGGCGGTATTGTAGATCTGGCGAACGAGCTGCCCGAGATACATCGGTGATGCTGTGAACTCGTCGAGCGCGAGCGAGATATCCTTGTGCATCAGGTCGAGCGCGAAGAAGGCGGGCCGCTCCTGCGTGAAGAGCGTCTTGCCGAGCCAATCCAGCATCTTGCTCCCGGCGAGACCCCCACCGAGAACCTCGAGCAGCACATCGAGCTTTGCGCCGGAATTCACGCTGGCGGCCAGCACCTCGCCAAGCGCCACGGTGTTGATCGCGGTCAACAGGTTGTGGCTCAACTTCATGAGTTGGCCGGAACCGGCCGGGCCGCAGTGAATGATCTTGCCGGCAAGCGTCTCAAGCACGGGGCGCGTTGCATCCAGCACAGCCTGGTCGCCCCCGATCATGATCAGGAGCTTGCCGTTTTCGGCGCCGGCGACGCCGCCGCTGACGGGTGCATCGAGATAGTCGATACCGGCTTTGTCGCAGATCGCAGCGACCGCCTTGGTGGTGGCTGGGTCGACCGTACTGAAATCGACTACGGTCGCGCCCTTCTTCGCGGCGGCGAGGATCCCGTCCTCACCGGTCACTGCCGCCTTCAAGGCCGCTGGAGAAGGGAGGCTCGCCAGAATGAAATCGGCGCCGGCAGCCGCGGTCTTGGGGCTTGCGGCAGCCTCCACGCCAGCCGCGGCAAGCTTGGCGACGGCCGCCGTGTTGGGATCGAAGGCCCGTACCTTATGCCCGGCTTCGGCAAGCCGACGCGCCATATGTGAACCCATGCGGCCAACACCCAAGAAGGCGATCGTCGGCATCGATAAATCCTCGCGATATTGGCCAATAGGCCGGTCAGAACTCGGCGATCGCGGCCTCATCTTCGCAATGATCGCGATCACAGGGGTGATGCCGACGCTTTTAGGTCCGGTTCGACGAGCCCCGGAAGACCAGTCCGATTGACGCGAGGCGAAAGAAATTCTTACTCTATGGTTCTTTGGAGATATGCGAGTTTGGCACTCAGTCTTTCACGACTACGTCTGTTTCATGAGCTTTCCGAGCTCGGTACGATCTCGGCGGTGGCACGAGCGCTCGGCCAAACACGGCCGGCCGTGTCTCAACAGTTGGCGCTGCTCGAACGCGAGGCGGGAGCGGTACTTTTCGAGCGTTCGGCAGGAGGGCTGCGTCTAACCACCAAAGGGCAGCAACTCCTGGATCGCGTCACGCCACTGCTGCAACTGGCAGACCGCATCGAGGCCGAACTCGACGATAAAGACGGGCCTCCTGCGGGCGAACTACGACTTGCCGCATTCGGGAGTGTCGCGACCAGCATCGTTCCAAGAGCTTTGGGCTATCTCCACAAGACACACCCCCTTATCGATGCCAGCTTCGTCGAACTCGAGCCGACCGAGGGTCTCAAGGCAACCGTCGCCAAGCAGGTCGATATCGCAATTGTCGACGATTATACCGATGCAAATGCGTACCAGCAGGCCCTCGAATTCCATCCTCTCTATGTCGATGCCCTGAATGCGGTCCTTTCGTCAGACCACCGCTTCGCGAAGGCCGACTTGAAAAGGATAGAACTCAAGGATCTCTCGAATGAGAAGTGGGCGATCAACCAAACCGCGGTCGCCTATCAGCAGAACTTGACGAACGCATGCCTGGCCGCCGGGTTCGAAATGAAGATCGGCTGCAGTGCTCGCAATATTTCTGCCACTCTTGAGATGGTACGCACCGGGCAGTTCGTAACGGTACTGCCGGGTCTGGCGGTGCAGCCCCTGGACAAGGATCCCGACTTTCTCGTTCTTCCCATTGCGCCTGCCCTACATAGACACATATTCAGCGCCGTTCCGAAGGGTACGTCCCGTCGCCCTGTCGTTGCCGCAGCATTGGCAGCCTTGGAGCGAGCGGCACTGAATTGCCGCCTCTAAAACGTTGGCAGCGTAACTATTTCTAACGTTCTCCGTCAGGAGCCGTGTTCTTTCGCTGCGGCTGGTCGAGCGCTAGTCGTTGAGCGAACGTCATGTCTTCTATCTTTCGAATAACCAATGGAGCATGGAAATGCGAAGCTATGGACGGCGGTTCGTCACGGGTCTGGTTGCGGCATTCTGCGGGATCGCGCTGGCGTCCGGCGCGAGCCACGCTCAGGAAAAATCCAGGCTGGATGAAATCTTGGCGCGGGGCAAGCTGGTCGTCGGCGTGTCGAGCGAGTCACCTCCCTTCGGTTTCGTCGACGAGAAGGGCGAGTTGGTCGGATTCGATATCGACGTTGCCCGGCTGATCGCCAAGGCGACCTTCGGTGACCCCAACAAAGTCGAGTTCATTCGCCAGAGTGCAGCCCAGCGCTGGCCTAACGCCCAGAACGGCACGATCGACTTTGGCGCGCAGACGACCACCATCTACGCCGACCGCGCGCAGCGGGTCGCGTTCACTCGCAACTATATCGATGGCGGCATCGTTCTCATCGTCCGCAAGGATGCGCCCTTCAAGACGCTCGACGATCTGAACAAGCCGAACGTAACTATCGCCAATTTGACCACGCCGACCCAAGAGGAGCGCGCCAAACGCCTCTTCCCGCAGGCCAAGCTCCAGACCTTTGACGGCATCGCCTCGCAATTCAACTCTGTGAAGCTTGGCCGAGCCCAGGCCGCTCAGCTCGACGCTCCCGTCGCCGCCTGGTATGTCAAGTCCAACCCGGACATGCGCGTGATGGAAGCTCGCCTGACGGATGTCGTCAACACCGGCCTCTTCATGAAGCCAGGCGACTTGAGGCTCTGGCAGTACCTCGACCTCGTCGTGTCCGAGATGACCGGCGGCTATCTCTTCGCCGAGTACAGCGCGATCTACGAGAAGTGGTTCGGCGAAAAGCCGAAGAATGCGAAGTGGTATCTCAACAACAACTGATCGACTGCGACAGAGAGGGCGGGTGATGGATTGGTCACAGTTTGGCAACTTCGCCGCCCGCTACCTTCCGCAACTCTGGAACGGGATGCTCGTTACCATCGCTGTTGCGGCGCTCGCGGCGCCGACGGCTCTCGCAATGGGTGTGCTTCTCACGGTGCCACGCGTCGCCGGCTGGCGGCTGCTCAGCGCTCTCGTGCGAGCCTATGTCGAGGTGATGAGGAATACGCCGCTCCTAGTCCAGATGTACCTCCTCTTCTTCGGCCTGCCGCTCGTGGGAATCTTCTGGGACGAGATCACCTGCGGCGTCCTCGCCGTCGCACTTCAGCACGCGGCCTTCTTGTCTGAGCTCTTTCGCAGCGGCATCGCGGCCGTTGGCACCAAGCAGTGGGAGGCGGGACAGGCGATCGGCATGCGTCGCTGGGCGATTTTTCGCCAGATCGTTCTTCCGCAGGCCGTTATCAAGGTCATGGCACCCGTCTCGAACCAACTGATCGTCCTTGTGAAGGATACATCTCTCGTATCGGCGATTGGTGTGCTCGACCTAACGCTATCGGGCAAGGTCATCATCGAGAGATCAGGGGCATCCTTCGAAGTCTTCATCCTCGTTGCAGCGCTCTATCTGATCCTGACTTCCGTCATCGGCGTCGGGTTTCGGATCAGCGAGGTACGCTTCGCGCGGAGGCTCGTATGAGCATATCCGTCCTTCTCCCAAATCTGCACTACCTGTTGCAGGGTGCACTGGTGACGCTTTGGCTTGCCTTCGTCGTCGTCATAGCCGGCACGCTTCTTGGCGCGGTCGTTGGAACGATCGCGAGCGGCGGCGGGCCGATCCTCCGGGCGATCGTCACGTCCTACGTCTTCGTGTTTCGTGGCATTCCGGTATTGGTCGTGATGTTTCTCGGCTTCTACACTTTCCCGGCACTTGGAATCCGTCTCAGCGCCTATGCCGCGGTTATGATATCGATGATCGTCTATGTCGGCGCCTTTGTCACCGAGGCCGTGCGCGGCGCCATCGCAGCGGTGCCGACCGGCCAGGTCGCAGCAGCCAAAAGCCTCGGCATGCGGCGGCTGACGATGCTGCGTGAGGTCGTCCTCCCTCAGGCGGCCCGTCTCGCGATTGCGCCGATCCTCAACATCTCGCTTATGGCAATCAAGCAGACCTCTTACGCCTCGGTCGTCGGAGCCTGGGAACTCTCCTTTGCGGCTCGCGAGGTCGTGGAGAGAACGCTCGCGGCTTTCCAAATCTTCCTGGGTGTCATGCTGATCTACTTTTTGATCTGCTATCCCATTTCACTGCTCGCGAACTATTGCGAGCGGAAACTCTCCTTCGATCACTGAGGGTGCCATGACCATCTCCGCCGGATCGCCCATCATCGTATCAGTGAACGGCCTCGTGAAATCCTTCGGTGCGCATCGCGTCCTGAACGGCGTTTCGTTCGATGTCCGGCGCGGCGAGGTCGTAGTCGTTCTGGGCCCGAGCGGCTCGGGCAAGTCCACTATGCTGCGCTGCGTTAACTTCCTTGAGACATTCGAGGACGGCACCATCACGGTGGATGGCGCACCGGTCGGCTACAGGAGCAACAGCGAAGGCCGTCGCCGCATGCTCGATGAGAAGGCGGTTGCGAGGAACCGTGAGCATGTCGGCATGGTCTTTCAAAGCTTCAATCTGTTCCCGCATCGGACCGTCCTTCAGAACGTCAAGATGGGGCCTGTGTCAGTCCAACGCCGAGACAAGACCGAGGCGAGAAAGCAGGCGCTGGAGTTACTCGAGAAGGTCGGCTTGGCCGACAAGGCCGACCAATATCCCGCCCGTCTCTCCGGCGGCCAGCAGCAGCGCGTGGCAATCGCCCGCGCCCTCGCGATGCGCCCGGCTGTCATGCTCTTTGACGAGGCGACGTCGGCCCTCGACCCCGAGCTCGTTGGCGAAGTGCTCCGCGTCATGCGCGAATTGGCTGACGAAGGCATGACGATGATCGTGGTCACGCATGAAATGGGCTTTGCCCGTGATGTTGCCGATCGCGTTATCTTTATGGACGGCGGCGTAATCGTGGAGCACGGCGCGCCGCACGACATCATGGCGAGCCCTCAAACTGAAAGGTTTCGATCGTTTCTGGGAACTGATCGACCCACAAGCAGATCTCAAGACACGTAACGATCATCCTTTTCGAGAACTCCCGGTGCCGTCGAACAGGCCCAAGCCACCCTGCGCCGACGACTAAGAAATCCGCACTGCTACTCGCTGCAACATTCGGACACACGTGCCGCTCTCATGCAGTTCGGTGTACTTCGGCGGCTACAGCGATCAGGTCAACTGCGGGCCATGAACGAAAACTCTATGTGAACACGATAGTGGATTGCGACCAAGCCTCTCTTCGATAGAGCCTAACTGCCGGACCGAAAATCAAACTCCAGATCGATAGGGCGAATCATGCGCTACGAACTCACCGACGATGAATGGCCCATCATAAAGGAGATGCTGCCCAACAAGCCACGTGGTTTTCCTCGGGTGAACGACCGTCGTGTCCTCAACGGTATTTTCTGAATCCTGAGATCGGGAGCGCCTTGGCGGGATCTACCGGAGGCGTTCGGCCCATATACCACTTGCTATAACCACTTCGTTCGCTGGCGGAGGGCTGGTGTCTGGAGCCGTATCATGGACGCTCTTGCCGCTGCCCACGATGCGGCCGTCCAGATGATCGATACCTCCATTGTCCGCGTGCATCAGCATGGTGCGTGCATCTAAGGAATCAGCGGCAGTCGATGGGACGGTCGAGGGGCGGGCTGACAAGCAAGATTCATGCGCTCGTGACGCCATTGAGGGTAAGATGAATGGCGCGAATGGCCGCAGCACCTCGTCTGAAGTCCGGATCCATGCTCCTTGCCGACCGCGGCTACGACGCCGATTGGATCAGAGAGCTGGCGATGAAGAAAGGCGCATGGGCCAACATCCCGCCAAAAAGCAATCGCAGTGATCCGATCTGCTTCAGCCCTTATGTCTACCGCGCCCGCAACCAGATCGAGTGGTTCTTCAATCGGATCAAGCAATGCCGTCGGGTGGCGACACGTTACGACAAGCTTGCCGTCAATTACCTCGCCTTCGTCCAGCTCGCGTCAATCAGGCTATGGTTGCGCGTTAATGAGTCCGCGCCCTAGTTGACGTGAGCACCCGACCAGGTGCCGCAGATCTGGGGCGTTGCGTTTTGACGAACGGCCGCCATTCAAACTCCCAAGCTGGGAAGTGGGAATCATGTGGAATTTGGTGCCATCAAGCGCATTCGCGTCACAGTCAACTACCGACTTAGGCAGTTGATCGAAACGACAAACGTAGGACAAATTCAGTGCCGAGGAATGCGTTTCTGCGTTTCGCTGAACACCTTCATATCTCGTAGTTTCAAACGCGGGATCGAGGCAGGCGGCTGGACCGGATAAGCCGAGCTGCTAGGCATTCCAGATCTATGCCATGGCTTGAGGAGGAAACGCAATTTGCCGGCGAGAGCTGCCGTGTATTGACCCGTCATGTCGTTCGACCGAAGCATTTCGTTCTCGGGTTGACTAGGCGAACGGAGCCTGATGCTCCTGCAGTTCCATCGCGCTGTCGAAGACATGGGAATATGGAGTGCGAGCAGCGACGGCTATTCGTTCGTGATCAGCTTCCAGAGCCCGACTGGTCATGACTCTCGCGGAAGGTTGGGCTACGTCGCCTCATGGCGCCCGCTTGACCAGAGCCGTGGCTCGATCAGGATTTTTGGCTCGCCGTTCCAAAGCTTCGCTGACGCCGAGAGTGCGTGCAACAGTATGCTGAATAACCTCCGAGACCTAAACTGATTTTCCACTCGCTGAAAACTTGGAGCCCCGCCAAATGCCGCAGTCGCTCCGAGCGTCGCCCAGGATACTCGATCGAATGTTACCGCTCACTCCTTATGTAAAGATGTTGGCGCACATGCTGGGAGCCGATGCAGACCCAGTCCATCTTTAGGAAGCGGCATTCGGGGTGATGAGTGGTGCACAATGAGCAGTAAACAGCTTGAAAATGAGTACGACCGCGAGGAAGCGGAAGCGATTGCCGCGGCCCTTGACCTCACGCCCGATGAATTAAATGAGATCGAGTATGCGATACACGAGATCGCCAACGACGACGGGCTAGTTTACGCGTACGGCGTAGAGGTCAAAAAAGGCGCTCCGCAGTACATCCTCGACAAGCTTGCGCCGCTGCCCAGGCGAGGCAACTTAGTGCTGATCCATCTGCCCGGATACGCGTACGACGCAGATCAAGAGCAAGTGGAAATAGAGATGGCGAGGACAACAGTTTACAAAGTAAAGCTCTACAGCATCGCCGCGGATGAAGTGGTTATCTCTCGGCGCATGGCCACCCACAAGGGAGCGGCCAAGATGGGAGGGTGGACGATTGGAGGTACGGGCCGTGTAGTTGACGTAGCCGACCTAGAACCCGGAGAGGAATGGACAGCTCGCGACTTTGATCCCACAGGATATGGTGGTGCTCAGGACTGAACATCCGCCTATCCGAAATATATGATTGGTAGTTCCAAGCTCGGCGCAAGGAGGCGACACACGCATCGGTGTGGTTCGCTCGTCATCAAGGGCAATCAAGATGTTCAGTATTCATCAGTACAGATCGCTGTCGTCTGGCCGCGCGTTGCTTTCGTTGACCTTGCCCCCATATGTGGAACGGCCCGCGAGGCAAGAGCTTTTTCAGTCGATTTCACACATTGGGACGGTGCGGTCATATGTCCGGCCTTTGTGCGCGGCACAATATCAACGAGGAGCCAAATCAAGTTTACGCGCTTGAGCGCATTGGGAGCAGTAGCTTCACTCGTTTCGGGATTTCGTCCCAAGGGTTCATCGCCTGTTGTTGCACTTGTCCTCTGCCGGCCTGCGCCGGTCAGATCTTTTTGGCGGTCACTGCGTCACCGCGGTAGCCGCCAATGGGTCGGGACGCCGATAAATTCCGACCTTGTTCAAGAGCGCGCAGATGATCCGAGCAGTCTTATTGGCCTGCGCGACGGCGGCAACCTTGAAAGGCCGTCTGGCGAGAAGGGCCTTCAGCCACGGCCGCGCCCAAGCGTCGTTTCGGACGACCCGCAAGACGGCCGTTGCCCCGACAACGAGGAGAGAGCG